>NZ_QCZG01000013.1 GCF_003097615.1 Pueribacillus theae | reverse complement strand
AAGTGGCAAATACTCAGTATCCATTCTTGTCGAAACAGAAGTGAATCCATTACCAAAAACAGATTCTACTATTGGTATTGATGTTGGATTAAGGGATTTTGCAATCTTGTCAGATGAAACAGTATATAAGAATCCTAAATTCTTCCGTACATTAGAGAAAAAGTTGGCAAAAGCACAACGTATCCTGTCAAGACGAAAAAAAGGGTCTTCAAATTGGCATAAANTCCTAAATTCTTCCGTACATTAGAGAAAAAGTTGGCAAAAGCACAACGTATCCTGTCAAGACGAAAAAAAGGGTCTTCGAATTGGCAAAAACAACGAATCAAGGTTGCAAGAATACATGAGAAAATAACGAATGCAAGAAAGGACTACTTGCATAAAATCTCCAATGCTAAGGTACGCAAGCTAAGAACGCCGCGTCCTGCGGCAACGCTTGCATGACCAACGTCGTGTTGGCCGAAACCACGATGTCATCGGGATTGAAGATTTGCAGGTATCCAATCTGTTACAGAACCACAAATTAGCAAAAGCCATTAGTGAAGTAAGTTGGTCAGAGTTTCGCACCATGCTTGAATACAAGGCGAAATGGTACGGAAAACAGGTTATAACGGTTGCGAAAAACTTCCCTTCCAGCCAGCTATGTTCTAGTTGTGGCTACCGCAATAAAGACGTTAAGAATCTCGCATTGCGTGAGTGGGAATGCAAAGAATGTGGTACGCATCACGACAGGGATATTAACGCAAGTAGGAATCTTAAAAATGCAGCCATAAGACTTCTAACCGCAGGAACTGCGGGGATAGCCTAAGCAAAACTTTCGGTTACGAAGGTGTTCTTAGGAATCTCCATCTTCAAATTTCGTAAGAAATTAAGGTGGAGTAGTTCAACCCCGAAGGAGCAATAAATGTTCTATCTCCTATTTATTAGTTCAGATTCAAATTTCAGATGAACGTATAAAGCAACATTTACACCTTTATTTGAGAGTACATGCTAGTGTTTGGCAGGTAAGGTTCACAACGGTGTTGCTTATTTGACACAATATGCGAAGTGCTAAAGGGATGTTGTATAATGAAGTTGTAAAGTAGCAGAATTAGGAATAAAATTTTTTTAAAAACGAATAAGGGAGGGGTTAAATTGGCTCCGCCGCATGAGAACAATTCGTTAACGTATGCTGAATACTTAAAGTTAGATGAAGAAGTTCAATATGAGGTGATTGATGGGCGAATATATAATATGTCACCATCACCTAATGTAAAACATCAATCGATTGCAATGGAACTTTCAACAGAGTTCAACGTGTATTTAAGAAATAAATCATGTAGAGTTCTTGCTGAAGTTGACGTTTGTCTTTGTGAAGAAGAAGACCTCACCAAAGTAAACGAATGGGTGAAACCGGACATAGTGATTGTATGTGATGAAGATAAAATACACAAAAGCCGCATTGTAGGTGCGCCAGATTTAATTGTTGAAATACTATCAAAGTCTACTGCAAAAACAGACAGAATGATTAAGTTTCATCGATATCAAAGAGCAGGTGTTAAGGAATACTGGATTGTTGACCCTGCACACGAAACAATTGACGCATATGTATTAGAAAACGAGCTATACAAACATAATGGCACATATACGAATGATGAAGTTATTGAAGTTAGAATTTTTGATGATTTATCTATAGATCTAAAAAATGTTTTTAGAGAAGAATTTGAGAAATAAGTGTTTAAAGATTGTTCGTTGATATTGCTCGTGTCAATTTGATGCAAGAGCTTTCCTTCAAGTTATTAAGGGAGAGCTCTTTTTTATCCAATGAAAATTGAAGCACGAAAAATTAGATGTTAATATAGGGTTAGGGGGTAACATGTATCGGATCGTTTAATACCTTGTAAAAAAGGCCTGATTTTCCAAAATCCTTCCAATTGGATCACAGTACTCCCCCATTTAAATGCTATTTTTTTGTGTGGGGGAGTTTTAAATGTTCATATCGAATTTCATAAAAGGCTTAGGGTATTTTCCTCCTATCAACCTAAAATTCGAGTATTTTATGCAACCTAAAATAAGAGTTAATGAAACTTGTGCCAATGGATACAATCCACCTTGTTTGTATGATTGATGAACTTATGAATCTCTCGTTTGATAAAGAAAGTGCTTTTATGTAAACCCTACCCCAACGCCACATCCAAAATCATCATTAAAACAAAACCAAACATCAAACTCATTGAAGCCAGGTCTTTATTGCCTTTTTCCTGTGAGCTCGGGATAACTTCTTCCGCTACAACAAAGATCATGGCTCCAGCGGCAAAGCTTAATGCGTAGGGTAATAATGGTTCAATAAATGCGACAGCGAATGCACCAATCATCGCTGCAATCGGTTCGACCATGCCTGAGAGCTGCCCGTAGAAGAAACTTGTGCTGCGTGACATTCCATCCCCCCTCAAAGGCATGGACACGGCCACACCTTCGGGAAAGTTTTGAATGCCGATTCCTATGGCTAACGTTATGGCACTTGCTAGAGATGCTTCCGTTCCTCCATTTGCTAGTGCACCGAAAGCAATCCCGACAGCTAATCCTTCCGGAATGTTATGTAATGTTATCGCAAGCACTAACAAGGTACTCCTTTTTCTTTTTTTAAATTCAAATCCCTCTCCTTGGCCTATCGGTGCGTTTGGATGGAGATGAGGTAATATTTTATCAATTCCCCACAAAAAAATCCCTCCTAATACAAAACCAAACGCAGCCGGGAACCATTTTCCTATTGGATTGCCACCCGACATTTCTATGGCCGGAGAAAGCAGCGACCAGTAGCTGGCTGCAATCATGACACCGGCTGCAAAGCCTAACATGCTATCCAGCAATCGTTGGTTTAACGTTTTTGTAGCAAAAACGACTGAAGCCCCCAATGCTGTCATTCCCCACGTGAATAATGTAGCGATGAAAGCTTGTGTAATTGGGTCAAAACTCTTAAAAAAATCTACCATAATGAAAAAAGGGCTCCTTTTACGAAATTTATAAAAATAGATTGCGTTTGAAACGGTTTTTCACTTTCTTGGATTGCCGAACTTCATTATCATGATATTACAATAAAAAACGAACATTCTTTTTTTCGTTCTATCATTAAAAAAAGATTTATCCTGTTTGTGAAACGTTACTGCCATCCTTCTTGCGATAAATGTATTTTACCCATTAGGCACGGTGTTAAATCCCTTTGCTTTAAGTTATTCGCTTGAAGAAAAATGTTAAAAAGCCATTAATTATCCGTAATGAAGTATCATTCGGTTGTCACTTATATTATCAAGGGTTGACATCAATTACAAAGTGAAATAATATATTCTTGAATGTACCTATTAAATCTAGGTAGGTGGGTGTATGTATAACCGAGAGCTTTTAAAAGGCAGTACCTCATTATTACTGTTGCAATTGCTTAACGAACGAGCGATGTACGGTTATGAGCTTGTCAAAGAAATGGAAAAAAGGAGCCAAAATACGTTACAAGTGAAAGAAGGAACGTTATATCCCGCCTTGCATAAACTTGAGCAACAAGGTTATGTTGAAGCTTACTGGGAGAAAAAGGAAAAAGGCCCTGCAAGAAAGTATTATAAGTTGACATCTGCCGGGAAAAAATTGTTGCAAGAAAAAACAAAAGAATGGATGTCCTTTTCGAATATGATGAATCAGATGTTGGGAAGAAGCGGGCCATGATTCAGACAAAAGAAAAGTATATCAAGCAGTTCGAGCAAGAGATGGAAGCTCACCCTGAAAAGGAATTAATTATGGCTGAACTTATCGTACATATTGAAGAAGAAATGGCGGATTTGCTGAGAAAAGGAATGAGTGAACCAGAAGCTGTACAAGCCATGATCGAGCAATTTGGCCATCCAAACGAATTGGCTGCCCAATTTGGAAAGATATGTACAACAGCACCTAACAAAGTTAAACTTTGGCTTGTTTTAAGCAACCATTTTCTTTTTTTGATGGGGGCCTGCTTAACAGTATGTTATCATCTTGGTAATATGCCATTTTTGCAGATTGCTTGGGAAGTGCTCGGACAATACAGCTTGCTTATCCTATTCATGTATACTGGTTTTTGGTTGTTTATTGGCTATCAAATCGGTAAAGAGTTTGGTGCGAAAGGGAAGAGAATCCTTTTTGAAACAATGAGTTGCGCCCTTATCCCAAATTTGGTGTTAATGTTTGGGATTCTTTACGGGGTATTTCCTACCCAATGGTTTAGCCCTTTTTTAACCCCATCTTTTGTAGTGGCTTGCCTCGGCGTTACACTCTTATTCTATCCGTTTAGTCAATTCGGTTATTATTTTGGAAGGCATCAGGCCGTATAAGGCCTGAAATTTTTACCCTTATACATAGATTAGCTAGGTATACTCATTCCGTAATGAGCATTCATCTTAAAAAACTAAGGAGAAAAATATGAAGAAAGCGTTAATCCCTTGTATAGCCATTCTCATGCAATTGATTTATTTTTCGCTGTTTCTATCCGCTGCTGTGGCTAAGATGGACCCAATTATTGCCGCAATGATAACTCTTCTACTTGCTATTGCCAGTTTGCAGCTTGGTGTCTATTCGTTTGCAAGAAATCTTTATCCTATTTTGTCACTGATTGTTGTTATCATCGCTTGGCTTATGATCTTTTTCTTTCTTTTTGCCTTTATGTTGCCAGAGGCCGGAATTCCTCCTTATCTTTGTGATCCGTTTATAAAAAATTCCTAGGTTTTTGAAAGGAGCTAGGTATGTCTACTTTATTACTAATTGGGTGCTTATTTGTTTTGATCGTTTTATTAAACAAGCGGAGACTTGCCCGTTTTGTCCATTCAAATTCTTTTTTCGTTAGAAAATTAGAGAGCTTTAGCTGGTTTCAGAATGAATGGCTTGCCGGCATTTTTTTATTTTTTTTAAACGCTTTTTTATTTGGGCTGGCAGCAGCCGCTTTTATTTTGACAGGAATGTTACCAATTCCATTCTTTCATCTAGTTGTGATGTTTCTTGCAACAGTTTTAAGCATTTATCTATGGTTCGTTTTCCGCGAAGCAGTGAACAGGGGCCGGAGAGAATCTTTCATCATGGGATCAGTTGGCAGCAGTTTTTATTTCCTGCTTCTCCTTATCTTCCTCTATATGCTGGTGACCCTTGAACCAGGTACACCAGAACATGACACAGGTATGGCTTTTTTTGGGCTAATATTTGCGATGTTTGTTTCTTTAGTCGCTTTTGTTACATGTTTCTGGATAACTGGGCTGTCCAAGAAATCCACTACAAAATAAAAAGCGAGAGAAGAAAGGCGTGATGCTTTTCTTCTCTCGCTTTCATTTTAGGGATTTATTAGGCAGCCCCAATTTTTTTGAATGAATTACCATTCTTCAATAGCTAACGCCCGAATCGGTGAGCCAGTAAGACCTTTCAAATTTAAAGGGGTACCAATAAAATAGAACCGTTTTTTAGATAGTTTTTCTAGATTCACAATATTTTCCATGATTAAGATATTCCGGCTAAGTAATGCTAAATGAACAGTCCGCTGCATGTTATCATTGATGTCTGCGTTCGGTAAATCGAGTCCAATTGCTTTAACCTTCTTCTCAAGAACCCATTCCGCTACAGATGGGGCTAATGATTTACAGTCATGAAAGCCCTCCGCATTCCACTCGCCAGGCCAGCATCGGAAGAGAACAATATCATTTTCTTTAATTTCTAGCTGCTCTTTTTCTACAACTTTTTCTATCATTTCTTTTGTTACTGGTTCGTTCGAACCTTTATCAGAAACATCAATCAATACGGCATTGCCCATCGTCGCTTCGATTGGAATATTCTCGACTGTTAAGCCGTCCTTAAAGAAATGGTAAGGTGCATCCATATGTGTACCACTATGATCCGACATCATAATCATTTTACTTGCATAACCTTCACATGGTGCCTGGTATCTCGGTTTTGAAAAGTCGTGTGTAATATGGTCCATCATCACCACTTTAGGATGTGAAGGAAATGAAACAAGGCCATCGTATAATAGTACAGATAAATCTACAACCCTCATAAGAATACCTCCAATTTAAATATTAAAAGAAATAGCCCATACATAAAACAGCAATAATATAGATCATTCCTACATAGAACATCATCATGACCAAATATCCCATAATGTCTTTTAGTTTTAGTTTAGAAAGTGCTAACGCAGGCAGAATCCAGAATGGTTGAACGAGGTCATTCCATGCGTTCCCCAACATGACAGACATGGATGTTGAACTTATAGAAGCACCTAATTCTTTTGCCGCATCAATCATGAATGGACCTTGGACTACCCAGTGCCCGCCACCAGATGGAGCAAAGAAATTAATAAAGAAAGAACTAACTAGACCCCAAAATGGTAGAGTTTCTGCTGATGAAAAGTTTACAAAGCCCCCTGCAATCGTATCTACTAAACCTGATGCGGCCATAATGGCCATAATGCCAGCATAGAAAGGGTATTGAAGGATGATCCCGGAAATCGTTTTAATCCCTTCCGTTAAACTTTGTACATATTTAGATGGGGTACCTAATAAAATGATACCTAAAAATAAAATGATAAAGTTAACAATATTCAAGTTTAATGTATTTCCATCTGTAAAATACCAGAATACATAAAGGATACCGATGATGCCGATTGTATAAGATAACAACCGGCTATTATTCAATCTTGTTGCCAAGGTATTATCTTCCGTTAACTCTAAGGCAGCTTCCTTCTTTTCCGTATAGAGTGCGGGATTAAATTCAATAATGTCTTCTTTTTTCTTAGGATGTAGCATTGCATTCACTAAAGGCAGAGTAACAAGAAGAACAATTGTAGTAATCATCATTGGTAATGAAAAGATTGTCTCCGCAAGCGGGATAATCCCCATATCACCTTCCATCGGATGTCCTGGTGTGGAGATCAATACTGGAATACTTGAAGAAAATCCTAATCCGTAAAAAGTAAAACCACTATATGCAGCAGCAATAATTAAAGGATAGTGAATTCCTTTAATTTTAGTTGCTAATTTTTTTGCAATGATCCCACCAATGACTAGTCCAAATCCCCAGTTTAAATAACTCCCGATTCCACCGACTAAAGTGGCAACGATAATTGCCATTTTCGGCGTATGCACAAAGCTAGTAATCTTATTAAGCAATTTATCAGTAATAGGTGCAGTAGCCAGCACGTATCCCATTGCTAATATAACAGCCATTTGTGTAGTAAAGGCAAGCAAGTCCCAAAACCCATTTCCCCAACTCGTTGCGACCTCTTTAAACCCTTGCCCTTCCACCGCCATAGCTAATACCATCGTTAATAGTGTAAGTCCAATTGCAAAAACAAAAGGGTCTGGTAAATACTTTCTCATGATCGTTGTAAAAAAGTTCGTCACTTTCTGCATGTTTGTTCCCCCTTTTATACCCTTTTATCTAGTAATATATTAAAGCCAAAGATTAGCATGTAGTTAGACAATTAATAACAAAATGTTATATTCAAATAGTTTGTTTGTCAATTAAAAAGGGGATTGCAAAATCGGTAATTTTTAGAAGATTCCTTGAAACATGCAAAAAATCACCACTTCAATAAATTTAGAAGTGGTGATCATTTTTTTCCATTTCTTATATTTATAAAAGAAAGAAGCCCTTGACATGGGGCGAGGGCTTTTAGTAGGTCTTTGCTAACCGGCTTCTAATAAAACCGATTAGTGAGGGCAAAACAGACAAAAAGATGATAAGTAAAATGACTGTTGAGAAGTTATTTTTTATAACACGTATATTCCCAAAGAAATATCCAGCCATCGTGCATAGGCTCACCCAAAGCGCTGCACCGATTACATTGTAGGCGATAAAATAACGATAGTTCATTCGGCTAGCCCCCGCTACAAACGGTGCAAATGTACGGACAAATGGCATAAACCGGGCCAATACAATTGTTTTGCCTCCATGTTTATTAAAGAATTCCTCTGCTTTGGCCATTTTTTCTTTGTTTACCAACTTTCCAAACCAGCTATCTGGTGGAATCGATGTCCCAACTTTTTTGCCAATATGGTAATTGACAGTATCTCCGATAACAGCAGCAGCAAAAAAAATGCAGAGAAGAAATAGGATGTTAAAGGCGCCTACTGCTGCAAAAGCACCACTCGCAAACAATAAAGAGTCGCCAGGCAAAAAAGGAAAGATAACAACACCCGTTTCAATAAAAACAATGAAAAATAATACTGCATATGACCATAAATCGAAGATTTGAATAATATCGACTAGATGTTCGTCGATATGCAAGATGAAGCTGATTAAATGCTTGATTAAATCCATCATTTTAATTCCTTTTTTATAATTTTTTAGCCAATAATGTTATCTGAAATTTATTAAAAATTGTTGAATGTCCACTAACATTATTGCCTTTTTACTTTATTACTGCAAGAACTACTTTATGAGTATATTCTTAAAACAGTGATTTTTGACATTGTAAATTTGGAAAATACAGTATGTTTTAAAAATATGTTGTTGCAGTTACGCTTTTAATAGATTCTTACCGCTACCTCGCGAAATATGTCTATTTAAGGAATTGTTGTTTATGAAAAGCTATTTTATTTCTTTTAAAATAGTTTTTTAAAAATAAATAAGGTATTATGCAATAGAAAGGGAAGTTTACCAGTTATCGTCAGGTGTTTAATATCAAAAAGGTGGGTTTGGCGGAGGTTTTTTAATAACAGGATTACATGCAGGGGATGAATGTATTGAAATATAATTTTGTAATCGGATTACTCATTATTTTTCTTTTAATTAATGGGTGGTTTTTTGTTTATTTACAATTGCCTTTTTCTGGCGAGGCTATTCTTGTAGCGCTTCTATCCATTTTATTCATGGCATTGGTTAGGGAGCGTTTTGCTTTTCTATATGCGGTTACTTTAGTGCTTTGTTATGGTATTTTTCTTACAGTACAAGCCTTTTTACATATTGAAACATCCGATGTTCAATTGCTATATGTTTATAATCATTTGCTGTTTACAAGCTTTATTTTATCTTTTTGGATTTTATTAAATTATATTAAAAAAATTGGTTACAAGGTTGATGGATTAATAGAACAGGTGCATGAATTACAAAAATATAATCAAAAAACGGGGATTTTAACGAGAAATGAATTTATGAATCAAGCAGAATGGGTCATAAAGTCAATCGCGCGCGGGCATGGAGAAGCATGGTTTGTCGAAATAACCATAACATACAAAAATAAACGAATTCAAAAAAATTTACAGGAATTACTTGAAAAAGTTGTGCTGCAATCTATTCGCGAGAAGTTCGATTTAGTTACAGCCACGAAGAATACAATCTATATTTTGCTGAAAGATACCCATGAAGAAGGTGTGGAAATTGTTCTAAATCGGATTCATGAATTATCTAAAAAAGAATTAAATTTCGTCGACACCCCTTACAAAATTAAAATGGAAATGGTAAAAGAGTTAAGCCAGTTGTCTAAAGTGAGGGAGGAAGCGGAATGACTTGGCTTCTAATCATTACGATGGCATTTTTTTGGGGATTGCTTATTTATTATTCGATTATAACACTCGCGGGTGTTTGGTTTCGAATCCGTTATATAGATCATCCAGCATTAGATAAATATCCGAGTGTCGCTGTATTAATCCCTGCCCACAATGAGGGTGTCGTGATTGAAGATACATTAAGAGCGATGGGGAGATTACAATATCAAGGAAAATTAGATATTTATTTATTAGATGACAACTCTGAAGATGATACAGCTGATATTGCAAAGGAATTCTCAAAAGTTTTTTCTCATATTCACTATATTTCTGTTCCGCCAGGAGAGCCAAAAGGGAAATCCCGCGTTCTAAATTATGGTTTAAGCATCTCGCAATCCGATTATTTTGTCATCTATGATGCGGATAATCAACCAGAACCAGATGCAGTCGAAAAGTTGGTCGAAGCAGCGGAATCCACGGAAAAGGCGGCAGGGGCAGTCGGTTATGTAAAAACGATGAATGCAGGAAAAAATACGTTAACAGGGATGATTGGGCTTGAGTTTCAAGTTTTTCAATTGTTAATGCAATGTGGCCGATGGAAGTTATTTAAGTTAGGCTCGCTGGCAGGAACAAATATGTTATTAAAGCGTTCGGTATTAGCAGAAGTCGGTGGCTATGATGTATATGCCCTTGCGGAAGACGCTGAGCTTACTGTTCGCATTACGGCAGCAGGATATTTATTGCCAGTTGTTCCTGTTTCCCGCACATGGGAGCAAGAGCCTGAACGTCTAAAAACGTTTATCAAGCAACGAACAAGATGGCTAACAGGTAATATTTATCTATTAGAAAAATCGATTCGTGAATTTTCGCATTGGAGAGGGAGGACATTCGTTCTCACGCTTCAGCATTTATTGACGTATATTGTCTTTATTTTGCTACTTTTAGTGTCTGATGTATTTTTTATTTTAAGTTTATTTGGTTTTAAATTCCCCTCTATACCGACACCTTTATTTCTTCTATGGTATATGAGCTATGTCGTCTACACTGCACAACTCTTGAGTGCCATTGTGATCGATCGGAATGTTACGGTGAAGACGGTCTTTTATACGTTTGTCATGTATTTTACGTATGCTCAAGTGTTTATTATTATTTTGTTGCTTCGCAGCTTTCCGATGTACGTTTGGAGCAGAATACGGGGAAAAACAATTGGTTGGGATAAGACGAAGCGATTTAAAGTAAAGGAAAAAGTTGATGTTGAAGACTAAATGGGTAAATTGGGCAATTGGAGTTGCTCTGATGTTTTTAGTTGTTTATGGAATAGGCAAATGGTTAGGTATTGACGGGAAAGAAGAAAGCGTCCAAGCAACTGTGAAAAATAATTATATGAACGAACAAGGGCTAATTCATGCTTATCCTAAGCAGCAAAATTCTCAATATTTATCTGAGAGTATTGGTTTGTATATGCAATATTTAGTCCTTGTCCATGATCGTAACACATTTGAACAGCAGGTAGAACAATTACAAGATTACTTCATTGTCCGGAAAAATGGCGATCTTTACATTCAGTGGGCATTAAATGAAGCTACAAATGTAAATGCCTTAATCGACGATCTTCGTATCATTGATGCGCTGCAATCGGCCAGCAAAGTATTTAACAAGCCTACATATGAAACGTTGGCAAAGAAGTTGGCATCATCAATCCAAAAAAAACAAACTCCAGATGGATACTACGTTGATTTCTATGATTGGTCAACAGATTCTCCTGCGAGTCGAGTGACATTAAGCTATTTAACACGAGAGTTTTTCACGGCATTTTCAGACAATCACGGAACAAAGCAATTGTTGGAAAGTCTTGATGGCTCCTTAACATTTTTTCCGGAGTATTTTGATACAAAGTCTGGGATGTTTAATGATCGTGAGGAAGTCCATCTTATTGATCAGCTTTTGATTGCTTTAAACAGGGAGAACATCGGTCAACCTTCCCCGTCGTTTGAAGAGTGGGTGACAACGGAATGGCGCAGTCAAGGTAAGCTGTACGGAAGGTATAACCGCGAAACGAAAGAGGCAACTGTCAATTATGAGTCGCTATCCGTTTATTATTTTTTGCAACAATACTTTAGAGAAATTAATAAAAACGATTTGGCTAATGAAGTAGTAAAACATGCGCAGCAACTGGCAGATGAGTCTACGATTGGAAAAGCACACTTTTTTGACTATATCCATTACCAACAAATGCTAAAAGAAAACGACTAAGAAGAGGAAACAGGAATGCGAAAAGTAATGATTATCTTTTTATTAGGCATTGCAGCAACTGTTTTTTGCTTTCCGGCCAAACAGGCTGAAGCAGAGAATGGGCAGCCAAATGTTTTACTGATTTATCATGCCGATAATGAAGAGCAAAAAAGAGAAGTTCATGTTTTGGATTTACTTGTTGGGCATTTTACGAATGAAATCACAACGGTTTCTGTTGGGGAAATAGACAATATAGAGAATATCAATGGCTTTTCACACGTTTTTTATCTCGGCGTGAGCAGGGAACCGCTTTTAGATGAGGAAATTGAAGCGATTGATCGCTATGAAGGACCAGTTTTCTACATTGGAAATCATATCAGCGATTTTAAGCGAACCTCTTTTTTAACACGGGATGAATATAAAATACTTACGCATATTGGCAATCAGAGACAGGAACAGAAGCTTTCAATAGGCCTATCCGCGATTGCGTATCAAGCGAAGGAAGCGGTTGAAACGTTATATGAAGGAAAAGCAGGAAATGAAAGCTTACCTGCCATTTTTAAACGAAAATCAGATTTCTTTATGGCGACAGAATCAGTGAATGGACCCCAAAGCCATTACTTAGGTGAATCTCTTTTTGATTTTTTTCAAGCGGAAAAAGGAAAACCTAAAAAATATTTGCGAATCGAAGATGTTCATCCAAACAGTGATCCTGAGAAATTAAAAGCTGTTGCCGATTATTTATATGGGGAAAATATCCCATACATGATTGCGGTCATCCCCGTTTATAAGAACCCAGAGACCGGAAAGGAAGTCCACATGCCCGATGCAAGGGAGATTGTGAAAGTCCTCCGCTATATGCAAGAACATGGCGGAAGCATTGTTATGCATGGTTATCGGCATCAATTATAGAGAGAATGAAACTGGGGAAGGCTTTGAATATTGGGATGTAAAGTATGATCGGCCAGTTTATCAAGAAAATGAAGAACCTGTATTCTTTCGGGAAGACTTTGAATCTGATGAAGAATTTCAAGAATATGTTAAGAAAGGCTTGCAATTTGAAAGGGATTATATTCAATCAACAGTGGAACAAGGGGTTGATGAATTACTCGAGCAAAAGTTGTACCCATTGGCATTCGAAGCCCCGCACTATACAATGTCATCAACAGGATACAAAGAGTTAGCAAACTATTTCTCAACGTATGTAGGGCAAATTCAAATATCCGATGAAACCTATCAGGCAACTTTTCCCCCTCTATTTGAAAGTACACCATCCTATCTGGGTGGAATGACATTACTTCCGGAAACATTAGGGTATGTTGATGGCAGCAACCTAGATTCATATAAAAACATCGTTAAAAAAGCAGAGGAAGTTTCATCATTTTCAGACAGCTACTTATCATTCTTTTATCACCCTTACTTAGGAATTGAACTGCTAAAGGAAACGATAGAGGAAATGAAAGCCTATGATGAATATGAATGGGTTGATTTGAAAGAAATGTCAAATAAAGTTGAAGTTCAAGACGTAGTTATTACTTCAGAAGATGGAAGGATTTCGGTAGAACGTTCGCTAGTTGAAAATATTGTGCATAAATTAGGAACGATGTGGTGGTTTATTATTCCGGTTATTGTATTCCTCATTGCCATCGTCTCAATGAAAAAGAAAAGATAAATTGATTAATGCCATTTTCGCTTGCCATCTTTCACACTGGAGCCGTTTGTTTACATTCGGTATGCTTTATACGTTCACGTCACTGATTCAATTTTGACGCTGAATGATTGAAAACGGTAAAGCATTTCTTTTTATTATTATGCCTCGAAACTTTGGCATGGATTGCTTCATTGTATTAAATGGTAAAGAAGGAAAATTCCCTTGGTGATGTAAGGTCATAAAATTTAAGCAAGTTTTTCTCGTTAACGGGTATACGTTATAGTAACAGGACAGCTATTGTCAAAAAAAGGTTGAGGTGATTTTCTTATGACAAATCAAACGATTGACATTATTGAACAATCGTTACGCCAATTGTTCAACGAGCCTGATTTTTTACCCGAATTAAAACAAGAAGCGAGAGATAAAGCGTTTAGTTCGATTTCGGCTATTCTATCAACCCCGAATCATATCCATCGTTCCTATCTCCGAATCGTTTTAGATACCAATGTGGTCGTGCGCATCCCAGCTTTTCGAATCCAGCATAACAATACACTTGGGCCGTATAAAGGCGGGATTCGCTTTCATGAGACGGTAAATGAAGAAGAAATCATAAATATGGCTGCGCTGATGACGCTCAAAAATGCGCTGCATGATGTTCCTTTTGGCGGCGGCAAGGGAGGAGTGGTGATTAATCCACGTGATTATTCGGATAAAGAATTGAATCTGATTTGCAAAAAATATGTTCAATACTTCAACGATATTTTAGGCCCAGACAAAGATATTCCCGCTCCCGATGTTGGTACTGGGCAGAGGGAGATGGATTGGATGACGGGTGAATATAAAAACATTAATCCGGGAAAACCGTATCTTGGCAGTTTTACAGGGAAAAGTGTGATAAATGGCGGCTCATTAGGCAGGCGAGAGGCAACCGGCAAAGGGGTTTATTTCACGCTCCGCTATTTATTACATAACTTTTTAAATGAAAACCAGGAATTGCTTGCAAGCTCAAAGCAAACATTTTCCAAATCAGTTTTTTCCCAGATTAACCAGCCACAGACGTTGGCAATACAAGGGTTTGGAAATGTCGGATCTGTTGTGGCGCTTGAAGCATACCGTTGTGAATACTTGCAAAATAAGGTTGTTGCAGTAAGTGACCGCAATGTAACGCTCTACAATCCGGAAGGGCTGGATATTCCCTCTTTGGCTGAATATGCGAACAATAATTATAAAGAACTTCCTAAAGAGCAGGAAGAACTGGATAAAGCCGGCATTAAAGCGAACATTTTAAACAGAGAAGAGATCCTTTCACTTGATGTTGACGTTCTGGTACTAGCTGCACTTGAAAACCAAATCAGAGAGGATAACGTTGAAGAAGTGAAGGCGCGGATTATCGTCGAAGGAGCAAATGCGCCTGTTTCGGGAGAGGCAGATCAGGTGCTTACTGAAAAAGGAGGCATCATCATTCCAGACATTTTGGCGAATGCGGGAGGAGTGATTGTTTCTTATATTGAATGGCTGCAAGGCCGGGAAACGCAATTTTTAAGCGAGAAGGAAGTCTATGAAAGGTTATTTAACAAAATGGAACAGACAATGAAAGCGATCTACCCATCCTTTTTCGGCAATGGGAAATCACTGCGGCAATTTTGCTATGCTCATGCTGTGAGGAGAATCTCGACTATTTTGTATACCCAAGGAAAATTATATTAATTTTATGTTTTAGATGGCCGATAACCTGGGAGATGTTCGCGGTTTTGAAAAAAGCCTGCAGGCCTGAGGCGTTCGTTTCTTTTTCATAAATTATATTCCGTAGCCAAATATTCAATTGGGCTACGGTTTTTTATTGTGATAAGACTTCTTCGGGGGTATAAAATTCACAATTCAATCGATTGAATTGTTTATTATTCCAATTTAAACATTGGTTTTAGTTCAAACCAAGTAAAACTTTTAAAGTTACATTCAATTAAATTTTGTTTAAATTCGGAAATAACAAATGTATACTATTGATAATTCTAACTTTTTAAAAAGGGAGAGAGGAAAATGGCTATTTCAGCAAATCAAGATGGCAATTTGACTGCACAATTACAACGAGCACGGCGCAATACGCTTTCCGATATTCTGGAGCGGACGAGTCGCAGAATGCCTGAAAAATTTGCTTTGGCGTATGGAGAGGAGAGGCTTACATATGCCCAGCTGGAGGAGCGTGTCAATCAAACGGCGCATGCTTTTATTCAAGATGGGTTAAAAAAAGGGACGATGGTTGCCGTTTTATCAAAAAACAGTCTTGACTTTTGCGTTGTCAATTTTGCATTGGCGCGTATAGGAGCCGTTATGGTACCCATTAACTATATGCTTAATGTGGATGAGGTTTCCTATATTCTCCAACATGCGAAAATTACGAGTTTCATTGCATCTTTGGAGTATGCTCCGTTACTAGATAAAGCGATCCAGCAAAATGATCCGCAAATCAAGAAGCGTTATCTTATGGACGTGAAAGCCGATACTAGATTACCAGCAATCTTGCAGCACTGGGAACTTTTATCGAATAAACGCCAAGGTATGCCGACTGAATTAGTCGAGGCTTCTCTCAATGATGACGACCTAGCTCATGTGTTGTATACGAGCGGAACGGAGTCAAAACCGAAAGGCGTCATGTTGACTCATTCGAACTTGATTAGTGAATATGTCAGCTGTATCGTGGACGGCGGAATGGCTTCATCTGATGTATTCATCCATGCGCTTCCACTGTTTCATAGTGCCCAACTGCATTGTTTTCTAGGGCCAAGCATTTATTTAGGGGCAAGCGGAATTATCCTCGATCAAGCAAACCCTGAGCTCATTTTAGAGACGATTGAAAAGGAACAGGCTACGCAGCTGTTCTGTCCGCCGACGGTATGGATCTCTCTTTTGCGCCACCCTGATTTTGATAAGCGGGATTTATCTTCATTACAGAAATGTTATTATGGTGCGGCAATTATGCCGAGAGAAATTCTAAAGGAGCTGTCCGAGCGGCTACCCCAAGCAAAGTTCTGGAATTTCTATGGACAGACGGAAGTGGCGCCACTCGCTACTGTGCTTCAGCCGGAAGATCAATTGCGCAAGCTCGGTTCCGCCGGGAAACCGTCTTTAAACGTCCAAACGAAAATTGTAGACGATGATGGGAATGAAGTGCCGCCAGGACAGGTAGGCGAAATCGTTCACCGGACATCCCACGCGATGAAAGGCTATTTGCATGATCCAGAAAAAACAGCGGAAGCTTTTAAAGGCGGATGGTTTCATAGCGGCGACTTGGGGGTCATGGATGAAGAAGGATACTTGACGATTGTTGACCGCAAAAAAGATATGATCAAAACAGGCGGTGAAAATGTTTCAAGCCGTGAGGTTGAAGAAGCTATTTATGAATTTCCCGGCGTTTCTGAAGTAGCTGTCATTAGCGTACCGGACCCCTACTGGATTGAAGCTGTCACTGCGATTATCGTTCCTAAAGAAGGAGCAAATTTACAGAAAGAAGACATCCTTTCTTTCTGTAAAGAAAAACTGGCTGGATTTAAAGTGCCCAAATTGATTGAGTTTACAGACAGCCTGCCAAAAAATCCAAGCGGGAAAGTGTTAAAACGGACATTAAGGGATATGTATGAAAACTTGAACAGCTGATTGGAAAAAGCTTGCAGAGAATCATTTCTCTGTAGGCTTTTTTTAATTGAAATCCGGTTTGTAGATTCAACATATAAATACTGCTACAATAAGAAATTAACTTCATTATTTTGCCGGACAAGGAGTTTTACATATGAAAAGCATTTGGCGTATTTATGGGCATGACATGAAAAGTGTTGGGACAAACTGGGTAGCGGCAATTTTAATTGGCGGGCTGATTATCCTGCCTTCTTTGTATGCTTGGTTCAACATAAAGGCTTCTTGGGATCCGTATGGACAAACGGATCAAATGCCTGTTGGAGTCGTGAACGAAGATAAAGGAGCGACCATTCGTGATAACGATATAAATGCTGGAGATGAATTAGTCCGTACACTGAAAGAAAACGATTCGATGGACTGGCATTTCGACAAACGTGAGAAGGCAATGGACAAAGTCGAATACGGTGATTATTTTGCCGTCATTATTATTCCAGAAAATTTTTCGGAACAGCTGGCTACAGTCGTGTCCGATCGCCCTGAAAAGGCGGAAGTTGACTATTTCGTGAATGAAAAAATTAACGCAATTGCACCTAAAATTACGGAAAAAGGCGCCAGTACAATCGTTGAGCAAATTACGAGCAACTTTATTTCAACAGTCAACGGTGTCATTTTTGACATCTTTAACGAACTCGGCATAGAGCTTGAAAAAGATTTACCGGATATTAGACGTTTTGAAGACTATGTTTTTAAAGCGGAAGAAAGTTTACCGGAAATCAATCAATTGCTATCTGAGTCGAACAGCGATGCGAAACATGCTCGAGACATTATTGATAAGGCACAAGGTATGATTCCGAAAGCGGAACAAACGACGAAACAAGGGCTGCAGACGATAAATGAAACAACCGCTTTTTTGAATAAAGCTGAAAAACGGTTAAACGATCTTGCCCCAAAAGTAGAAAATGATTTGAAAAAAGCCCAAACGATTGCAAAAGACGTTAACAACTTTATTCAAGGTGTCAATACAGCAAATATTGATTTCAGTGCAGGAGAAGAGATTAAGAAGCAGTTGAATGAACGAGCCGGAAAAGCGATAGCCCAAATAAATTCGGTTGAACAAGCATTAAACCAGTTAAAAGAATTAAACAATCAAAGGCCTGTAACGCCTCCGCCCGCCGTAGAAAGTCCAGAAGAGGGAGATGGAACAGCGGGACAACAAACAAGCCCACAGGGAAGTGGCAGTACAGCGGCTGAACAAAAAAATAAACAAGAACAAAATCAGAAAATTGACGAGGCCATTGCGAATTTGAATCAATTGAAGTCTGCCTTAGAGACGATCCAAACGGATGCGAAAAAAATTGACACGTTTATCGGAGAGAAAAAGCAAGAAGTTGATAAAGTAATCGGTGACTTGCAAAAATTATCCGGGAATACTGTGAACAAAATTGATGCATTTATGAAAGAATACAAAGAAAACATTGAGCCAACGGTCATAAAAGAGATCAAAAGCGCGAAATCAACCCTCGCAAGCGCAAAGGAAATGTTGACTGGAATCCAATCGACCATCCCAGAAGTGGAAAAAATCTTAAACCGGACGGAAAAAAATTTAGGGGAAGGGCAAGATATGCTTAAATATCTGCTTGGCGAGTACCCTTACATAAATGACAAAATTCGGGAGCTTGCAAATAAAATTCGGGAAGTGCAAGGTGAAACAGACATTAATGAAATCATTGAACTGCTTCGGAACGATCCGGAAGCAGAGCGGGGCTTCTTTGCCGAACCGGTTAAACTGAACAAAAATCAAATTTTCCCGGTTGCAAATTACGGAACAGGAATGACACCGTTTTACACGGTATTGGCAATTTGGGTCGGTTCATTGCTGCTTATTTCACTTTTAGCGGCGGATGTCCATGAGGTTGAAGAGTTTTCGGCAAGGCAAAGATATATCGGTAAATTATTGACCTTTGTAACGATTGGACTATTGCAGACGCTCGTTGTTACAATTGGGGATATTTTTATTATTAACGTACCGATCGTTCATCCGGTTTGGTTCGTTCTATTCGGGCTTTTCATCAGCCTTATATTTATGCTCATTGTTTACACGCTCGTTTCTATTTTTGGCGATGTTGGAAAAGCAATGGCTATCGTCTTGCTAGTGCTTCAAATTGCAGGTTCAGGGGGAACGTACCCCGTTGTGCTTCTTCCGCAGTTTTTCCAAATGATTCATCCTTTTTTGCCGTTTACGTATGCGGTAGATGTCATGCGTGAAGCGGTTTCCGGCATTGTTTGGTCACGGGTTATCCGAGACTTATTAGCCTTAGCGATATTTGGATTCATTTTTCTTATGCTCGGGATCTTTCTGAAGGAGCCAATCAATAAAAAGACAGATGCTTTAATGAAAAAGTCGCGGAAAACAGGATTATTTCATTAATTGTATACTCCCTAGCTTGGAGGATGAGTTTCCCTTTACAGGAATTCTTGCTAAAATAGAGAGAGTAAAATGTTCTAGGATGAGAGGAAACGTCATTGAAGAAAAAGAAAACAAAGAAAACATTGTTGCCTACTCTGCTGGCAGTATTTGTCATCGGAATTGGGGCATACTACGGGATTGATGTCAACGAACTGCTTGAACCGGCGGAACAGAGTGGAAGCACGCATGAGATCAGCCAAGAACGCATTCTTGCAGACGTTGTAAAAGTCATTGACGGAGACACGATCAAAATTAATTATGAAGGAAAAGAAGAAAATATCCGATTTTTATTAATCGATACACCGGAAATGCGCCATAAACAATTTGACGGCCCTCAGCCGTATGCAGTCGAAGCGAAGGAAAAAGTGGAAGAACTGCTTAAAGACGGCAAAGTTGAAATCGAACTCGGCATTCAAGAAAGAGACAAGTACGGCAGGCTGTTAGGCTATTTGTATGTTGATGGCGTCAGTTTGCAGGAAGTATTGCTGGAGGAAGGACTTGCAAGAGTGGCTTACGTTTACAATGATAAAAGGCATCTCGATGACTATCTAAAGATCGAAAAAGAAGCAAAGAAAAAGAAGAAAGGCATCTGGAGCATTGAAGATTATGTCACGGACAAAGGCTACCAAATGGAACAATGACGCTAACGCGTCCTTGTTCAGAGTTCAGAAGCCAGGATTGGTCTAAATTTACGAAAAGCAAATTTATATTTTCTTATTTTTTAAGAAGCGATAAGGGGATGAATGATCGGTGGGCGGCTCTCTTTTTTCGAACTATACTTGGTATGAAATGTGGGGACCGGTTTGGATCGCTGTTTTGGCATTGCTTTCGTATTTGTATATTAGAAAAATTGCCCTTTCACATCAGTATCGTGTTGCAGGCGAGAAGGTGAAATACTTTTTCTTTGCGGCCATTTTGCTTTATTTGGCGAAGGGAAGCCCTTTTTCCATCATCGCTGACGATTATATGTTTAGCATGCATGTTCTCCAGCTATCCATCATGTTATTTGTTGTGACGCCTTTATTTATCCTTAGTTTGCCGACGGATTTTATTCGAAGATACTTTTGGGATTATCGGATGAGGAATGCGATAAAGCTGTTTGCGCATCCATGGATGACCGCGATTTTTTTCAACGGTTTATTGACGGTTTATTTTGTGCCAAGTGTATTTAACACAATTCATCAAAGCTTCTTATTGACTTCCATTGCACAAATCATTCTTATGTTTAACGCCTTTTTAATGTGGTGGACGATTATTACGCCGTTGCCTGAGGTAAGCAAGCTTTCCGACTTTACGAGAACAGCCTATGTTTTTTGTACGGCGATGTTGTTAATGCCTATTGGCATCTTTTTTATCATTATCGAAACCGCACATTACCCTGCGTATGAAGCGGTAGCGGGGATGATTATTCCTGCGATTAATGCGATTTACGATCAGCAGCTTGCGGGTGGCCTTTTAAAGGCTATTCAACTGACAAGTTACGGCATCGCATTATTTTATTTGATTATGAGATGGGCGAAGAAAGAGGAAGATAAAGAAGGAAAAATTGACGATGAGAGCCTTCGTGTTGTGCAAGGCGTTGTCATCCATTTTCCCGATAAAAAATAATTTGGTTAGGGTTGTTTTTCATGCAGCATCAAGGAATCTCAGTGCCATTTATACGCGGCTTGCTTTTGCTATCGTTGGCCGTAGGTTATATTATCAATGTATTTTTTCACGAATCACTTACTTTTCTGCTGATTGCGTTCGTTATCTTGATTTTTTTCGTATCATGGCCGGGGATGGCGCCTTTGCCGAGAATCATTAGCATTCTTATGATGATTGTCGGCCATTTTCTTTTTTTTCTTCATGGCGGCACGAAGGCTTACTGGATAGAATCGCTTTTAAACAATGTTGGATTGATCGCCTTGTTTGTTTCCGTGCCTCTGCTCGCATATCCGCTGCAAAACGGAGGGTATATTGGATATATCAATAAGATCATCGGCCAATTTATGAAAAAAGATATGCAAGTGATTGCGCTCGTTGTGGCGCTGACAGGCATTACCAGTTCATTTATTAATTTAGGATCCGTCCGGATTATTTTTGATTTATTTTTCCAGCGTTTAGGCAAAATGAAAAAAATCTTTGTCAAAAGTATGATCCAAGGGTTTTCCTTGGCAGCGCTATGGTCTCCATATTTCGCAGGCGTGGCGATTATTTTGCATCTTGTCGGTGTCCGCTTCAATTCCTTTGTCGGTTATGGATTGATGATGGCAGTGCTTTGCTTTTCGATTTCGGTCGCTTTAATCTCGCTTGACCTTCGTAAAGAAAAGCAACAGAAAGCGTATCAAGAAATGGCAGCTGCTTCTGAAGCGGAACAGACTGCCACTGAAAAGGAACCGATCAGCTACCGGAAAGGACTTGAGCTCTTAATCGTTTTTGCAGGCTTGTTTTTATCGTTGATTTTTCTTGAAAAATGGCTTCATTTTGATGTTGTGTTGCTTATCGCGCTCATTGCGTTTACGTATCCGATCATTTGGTCTTTATTTATAAAAAAGATAAAGGCATTCACCCATTCTTTGAAAGATTACGTTTTTAACGTTGTTCCAAATATTCACAATGAATCAGTGATGATCATCGCGGCAACTTTTTTTACCCAAATGGTTCAGTTGACAAGCTTTCCTGATTTGTTATCAAAGATGTTTTTACAGATTAGCCAGCTTTCGGTTGTTTTGGTCGTTGCCATTATTTTGGTTGTTAGCCTAAGTGTTTCATTTTTTACTCATCAAGTGCTGCCAATTTTTGTGTTTGCGACATCACTCTCACCTGAAGTGGTTGGTTTAAAACCAGAGTTGTTCGCTTTGACTCTCATTTTATGTTGGGGAATCCAGCCATTGCTTTCACCAATTGCGGCGACGAATTTATTAGTTGGGAGCATATTTAGAACGAAAACCTTTGAAATTACCCAATGGAATGTAAAATATGTGCTTACGGTTATTCTAGTTGCGTCTTTCGCCATTTCTGTCATGAATTCATTCTAGAAGATCACTTCAAGGATGAACCAGCCGATCATGATAAGCTGTATAACGAATTTTGCAAGGGTGCTGCTTAAAAAGCCAATGAATGTAGCAAAGCCTATCGCAACCGCCTTTCTGGCGTCCTTTTGAAGAAAAAGTTCTGTAATAATGACAGCGGCGAATGGCACTAGAAAAACGCCGAATGGCGGCATGACAAAAGAGCCGACGATAACACCGATGACCGCCACTCGCTCTCCCCATTTCGATCCCCCATATTTCTTCACGAAAAAACTATTTGCCATGATATCCGACACGAAAATTAAAATCGTAAGTATCGCCATTCCAATCCAAAAGATGGCGGAAAGCTCTTCTCTGCTCATCCCAAAAAAGTAAAGCAAAAAACCTGCCCATACAAGAAGAATCGAAGGAATAAGCGGAAAAATGAGGCCAACGAAACTCCCAATAAATAACAAAGTGATGATCATCCATATGAGTACTGACATCAAATCAACCTTTCTGTTTTGAAAAAAGAGTTGGCTATTGTAAACTAAATATAACATTATCTAAGAAAGAAGATGAACATATGTCTACTCTTACTTTTCATAATGTACCATTATCAGTTCTTGATCTTTCACCTATTCTTTCCGGAGGGACAGCTGCTGATTCGTTCCGCAATACACTTGATCTTGCACAGCATGCAGAGCGGTTAGGTTACAACAGATACTGGCTGGCGGAGCATCACAATATGCCTGGCATCGGAAGCTCGGCAACCTCTGTTTTAATCGGATACGTTGCGGGAGGAACATCGAGTATCCGCGTCGGTTCTGGTGGGATTATGCTGCCGAATCACGCACCTCTTGTCATCGCGGAACAGTTCGGAACGTTGGAATCACTCTACCCGGGACGTATCGATCTTGGGCTTGGCCGGGCGCCGGGTACGGATCAAATGACAATGTTTGCATTACGTCGAAATCATATGAGTGACGGGAGTGATTTCCCTGAACAGCTCGCAGAGTTGCGTTCCTACTTTGAACGTGATGATACGGGAAGGCGGCGCGTACGTGCATTCCCAGGGGAAGGGTTAAACATTCCTATTTGGCTGCTCGGGTCTAGCGGCTTTAGTGCCAGGCTTTCTGCGCAGCTTGGGCTCCCATTTTCTTTCGCGAGCCATTTTGCCGCAGAAAATACGATGCCTGCTTTGGAAATCTACCGTTCTCATTTTGAGCCGTCAGAAGTTCTCGAAAACCCATACGCCATGCTTGGCGTTAACGTGATTGCCGCTGACACAGATGCTGAAGCAGAGCGTTTGTCGACATCGATGCAGCAGCAATTTCTAAACTTGATTCGCAATACTCCGATGCCGCTTCAGCCGCCGGTCGAGAGTATGGAAGGGCTTTACACCGAATTTGAAAAAGCGGCGCTACAACAAAGGTTAAATTCATCCATCGTTGGAGGGCCAGAAAAAGTTAGAAAAGAATTGACAGCGTTTATTGAGCGAACAAAAGCGGATGAGCTTATCATTAACACGCAGATTTATGATCATGAAGCAAGGCTTCGTTCGTATGAAATTCTTTCGAAGTTGGGATAATTTTCCCTCCATATTCCGAAATTAATCGAATCGGCACCTCTATTTTTCTTGTGGATAGGGGTGCCTTTTCTTCTGAAAGTTAGTTTTTAATGATTGCCACGATAATTAAACGAATAAGAAAAGAACCGCTGCCTATACGAAAAAGAGAGTTCGCCGTTTTAAAGGATTGAACAAGCGGTAAATAAACATGAAAAAAAATTGTATCAGCACCAGAGGATCCAAATGCAATTATCTAATCTTTCGTAATAAATAAAGCAAATAAGGTGTACCAATTAACGCAACCATAAGCCCTGAGGGAATCTCCTTTGGTGCTAGCGCTACCCGGCTGATAAAGTCAGCAGTTACGAGAAGCAAGCCGCCTAAAAGACCGCTTACAAGCATGAGAGGCAAATGTCTGTAGCCAACTAGGCGGCGGGCGGCATGGGGCGCAAGCAGGCCGATAAAACCAATCGTTCCGACAATCGAAACAGCGACTGCACTTAACGCAACTCCGATAAGAAGCGACCAAATACGTGTTTTTGAAACGACAAGACCATGGCTTGCGGCAAGATCATCGCCGAAAGACAGTGCATCAAGCGGACGGGTGAAATAAAGGGCAATTGGAATAAGAATGACTGAGAGAATAAGAATAAGTGATACATCTTCCCATCCTTTCGCGTAGGTGCTTCCAGAGAGCCACACTAACGCTGCTGCAACAACAAGCCTTGATTTTACAATCATGATCTGAATCAAGGCTGAGCCGAAAGCAGAAACAGAAATTCCTATCAATGCGACTAGGATCGGCTGAAAGTTGTTCTTCCTAGAGATGACTATAATGATTGCGATCGCCAGGGCAGAACCAATGATGGCGCCTATTGGCATCCAAGAATAAGAGAGGACAGGCAAAAGAATGAGCAATGTCATCGCGCCTGCTCCGCCCATTGAAGTAATCCCAAGCACACTTGCATCAGCTAAAGGATTACGCAGGACACCTTGAAGCAAAACACCGCTAATTGCAAGCATGACACCAATTACAAATGCAGTAATAACGCGCGGAATGCGAAAGTTCCACACAATCGTAGAGGTCCATTCAGAAACCGGGGACCAGGCAGATGCGCCGCTGTAAGAAAAAGAAATAAAAAACATCGTACAAATTCCAGCAGCAATGAGAGGGATTACCCATTTTAGGGGGACAGGCCTTTTTGTACCGCCGAGTGATTTCTCACCTCTTTTTTGCCGCTTGGCTGTACGGTAAGCCAAATACATTAGCCATGGTGCCCCAATGAGCGCTGTCATCGCGCCGACAGGAAATTCTTCGGCCGGTTGAATCCAGCGTGCGAGTACATCGGCGGAAATGAGAAGCACACTTCCCCATAAAAATGAATGGATGATGACATTGCGGTGTCCCCGTATCCCGAGTAGCCGAACAATATGCGGCGCAATTAAACCGATAAAGCCGATTGGCCCGACAACGCTAACCGTGACCGCAGCAAGGCCAACCGCAATTCCCCATGCAAAAAATTTCATTTTTACGATTGATTGGCCAAGCGATCTTGCAATATCATCGCCAAGAGATAACACATCAAGTGATTTGCCGATCATAATTGCAGCAATAGTACCAACCGCAATAAAAGGAAGTGAGAATTGAATTCCGTTCCAATCAAGTTGAATAAGCGTACCAGATCCCCATAAAAAAAGGCCGTTCGTTTCATTTTCAAACAATAATTGAAGTGCTCCGGTTAAAGAAGAAAATAATAAAGACACAATCATGCCTGTTAAAGCAACGCGTACAGGATCCAGTGTTTTTCCTGCAAGCGTCAGAACAAGAAATGTAGAGAAAACTGCACCAAACAATGCAACAATGAACGGATATTGGCCAAGAATGTTAGGGAAAAAGATCATCGAAAATACGACGAAAAAGAAGGCGCCGGCATTGATGCCAAGTGTACTGGCAGATGCAAGTGGATTGTTCGTCAATGTTTGGAGGATGACGCCTGACACTGCAAGTGCTCCTCCGGTTAAAACCCCAACCACAAGACGCGGAAGGCGAAGGCCGAGAAAAATATCCTGAAAACGCCCTTCTATCCATACTTCTGAAAACATTTGTTGAAAGGTATAGTCTGCTTGTCCTTGAGTAAGGTGAATGATACTGACAATCAATAAGATAAGGAAGCCCCCTGCTAAAGAACACAAGGACTTCCAGTGGAAAACACTCATTTTTCTTCCGTCACCATCACATCAACGATTTGCTCAGCCAAGGTTTTTGCAGATAAAGGTCCGCCAAACAGCCACGTATCTCCACCTAAAGAATAAGTGCGGTTTTCTTTCACAAATGAAAGATTATTCCATACTTTATTATTTTTCAGCTGGTTTTCAAACACATTGTCGTTATCCTGAACGACATAAAGGAAATTTGCATTTTCATATTTCGTTAATGCTTCAACATTCACTGTGCTATAGCCATATACTTCAAATTGTTTGGATTGATGAAGATTATTCAACCCAATCTTTTCCAGAATGACGGATGCGAGAGAATTCGGTGTAAACAAACGAATTTCAGGCGCCTGGTTTGCACTGTACGCTTGTGTTAAAACAACATCTTTTGTTTCTAAGTCTCCATTTTCAATTTTTTCTTTCGCGTCTGCATATACTTCATCTAACTCTTTAAGAACGTTTTCCGCTTCCTCGGATTTTCCAACCGCTTTTGCAATTTCTTTGAATGTGGATTCCATCTCAGTATATTGATCGAACGATTCATCTGTTGGGTAAGGATCGAAAAAGACGGTCGGAGCAATATTTTCAAGTTCATTTTTTATTGCTTCATGCCGGAATTTAATTGCAATAATTAAATCTGGTTCAAGTGAAGCAATTTTTTCAAGGCTTGGTTCTTGCCTTGTCCCAACATCAACTGTATTTCCATCAAGCTCCTTATCGATCTTGACCCAATCTTTATATCCTTGAATATCTGCAACACCTGTCGGCTGAATGCCAACTGCCAGCAAATTTTCAGCATATGTCCATTCGAGTACAACGACTTTTTTGGCAGGTTCATCAAGCTGTACATCCCCAAGTACGCCTGAAATGGTCACAGGGTTTCCTTGGGCTGCCTCTGACGTTTTATCGTCGTTTTCGTTACTGTTCTTACTTTGCTTGTCATTTTGAGAGCAAGCTGCTATGAGTAAGAATATGATAAGTACAGGGAATAAAAGGGAAAATTTTTTCACTTGTTATTACCTCCAGAATTTTATTGATTATGATAATCATTCTCATTTATTGTATTCATTCATTTGAAAAATAACAAGCATTATTTTTCAGAAAAAAGGAAAATTGACAGTGAGAATCATTTTCAATATACTTAATTGAGAATGAAAATCATTTGAAATGAGAGGAGAGCATCTTAATGAAAACTATGCTTTCTGCACACTCATTATCTCTTGGTTACGGAGATAAGCTAATTATTAAAGAACTGGATCTTGAAATATCAAAAGGAGAAATTACGGTGTTTATCGGAGCGAATGGTTGTGGAAAATCAACATTGCTTCGTTCAGCAGCCCGCCTGCTTAAAGCAAAAGCCGGAGCTGTCATGCTTGAAGGAAATGATATTGCAAAAATGTCTACGAAAGAAGTCGCTAAAAAAATGGCAATTTTGCCGCAATCCCCAATTGCTCCGGAAGGGTTAACGGTCTATCAGCTCGTTAAACAGGGGAGATATCCGCATCATTCCTGGTTGAAAAAATGGTCAAAAACAGATGAATTAAAGGTTCAAGGCGCCATTAAAGCAACGAAATTGGAAGAGCTGAGTGATCAGCCTGTTGATGAACTGTCTGGCGGCCAGCGCCAACGGGCGTGGATCGCAATGACATTGGCGCAAGACACTGATACAATTTTACTTGATGAGCCGACAACATATTTGGATATGGCGCATCAAATTGAAATATTGGATTTATTGTTTGAGTTAAATGAAAAAGAAAAACGGACGATTATTATGGTGTTGCATGATTTAAATTTAGCTTGCCGATATGCCCACAATTTAGTGGCAATAAAAGATGGAACCGTCTATGTACAAGGCAAACCAGAGCAAGTGGTTACCTGCGAGACCGTACGTCATGTGTTTAATATGGAGTGTCACATCTCAACCGATCCGATGTTTGGCACGCCATTTTGTGTCCCTTACGGAAGAGGACGCTGCTTGTTTAAAGACAAAGAGGCAGTTTCAGGTGCATAAACTGACAAAAGAACAGTGGAAAGAGTTAAAGCAATACCGGATTGTCAAAGAAAAAGACAATGCTATTTTTCTCGCATCTAATTATGCCGAAGCACTCCGCACGACAGAAAAACATACAAAGGCGAGCATTCCAAGAGTAAAGAGTTCAATGTGGGTGAGAAGATATGCTTTTGTAGTTGTTGCCCTGTTGTTTATGCTAAGCAAATATCGGCTGTTATGGACAGGAACATTAAAGAATATCCATGTTATTGACTCTTTTCAAGGCGAGAATTGGCTACCGTCTTTTTACTTTGAAAAAGATGAATGGGTAAAGGTTTCTGATAAAGAAGCTAAAAAAGCTTTTCAGACGATTTTAGGTACATTTGCTGGCGACACTATCCAACATCTTGCTAAAAAAACTAAAATCTCTAGACTTATTTTATGGGAAAACGTATGGGGTTATGTTATATGGATGTATTCAATGCTTATACCAGAAAAGGATAAAGCCCTTGCAGATCTGGACTTTCTTATACAAAATGGAGTATGGGAAGGAATTGAGCGCCGTTCCCCTTTTGGACGTTTTTTGAATAGACGGACATTAGAGGAAGCAATGAACGACTACAAACGTGTAACGTGCTGTTTCTTTTTTGAAATACCTGGCTGTTCCATGTGTTCTTATTGCCCCCGTATGAAGAAAAATATGCTATAATAGAAATAATTGTTTTCTAGGGTTCCGCAGCTTTGCCTGGACTGGTCCGAGAGAAAACGCACGGTTTACCTGTGTACACGGAGGGATAAAAGCCCGGGAGGATATCGATATTAGATATCTCTCGGGCTTTTTTGTTTGGGAAAAACATGCTGTAAAGGAGTGGTTTTGAATTGGACAGGAACTGGTTGTATATTTTTTCAGCCGCAGGCTTTGAAATCGTTTGGGTGGCAGGCCTTAAGCACGCGAATGATTGGTTGACATGGACAGGAACAATCATCGCGATTATAAGCTGTACGATTTTATTGATTAAAGGAACAAAAAAGCTGCCAGTTGGTACAGCGTATGCCGTTTTTGCAGGGCTCGGAACAGGCGGAACAGTCCTAGTGGAAATGCTTATTTTTGGGGAACCATTTAAAATTGCAAAACTGCTGCTTATTCTTCTGCTTCTTTCAGGAGTCATCGGTTTGCAATTGGTAACGGAAGAAAAAGAGTTTAAAGAGGAGAGAGGCTAATGGAGTGGTTTATACTTGTGTTGGCCGGGATGTTTGAAGTGCTTGGTGTGTTCGCGCTTAATAAGATCAGCGAAAAAAAAGAATTAAAATGGTTTGCGCTTTTACTAGGAGGATTTGCGATTAGTTTAACGCTCTTAACCTTTGCGATGAAGACCATACCAATGGGGACTGCTTATGCTGTTTGGACGGGCATTGGCACGGTCGGCGGTGTTCTATTAGGCATGTTTTTTTACGGAGAGTCAAAAGACTGGCTGCGTATTCTTTTTATTAGCATGGTTGTTGTGGCAGCGATAGGATTAAAACTAATCTCTTGAACTATAAATTCGCCCTTCTTAAAGTAATCGTTTTCATTTATACTGTAGAAAGGGTGAAATAAGTAAAGAGGAGGATTTGCCATGACGCAAGCATTAGAAAAAAAGTGGCTTGAGCATTATCCTGATGAGATTGCAAAAACGCTTTTCTATGATGAAAAGCCTCTATTTTATTATTTAGAAGAAGCTGTAAGACAGCACCCTGAGAAAAAGGCAATCCATTTTTTAGGGAAAGAAATGACATACGGGGAGCTTTATGAAAGTGCTTTGAAATTAGCGAATGAGTTGCAGAAACTAGGTTTGCAAAAAGGTGATCGAGCAGCTGTCATGCTTCCAAATTGTCCACAAAGTGTGATAAGTTATTATGCGATTTTGTTAGTCGGGGGTGTCGTTGTCCAAACGAATCCCCTTTATACGGAAAGGGAGCTTGAGCATCAGTTGGCGGACGCTGGCGCCAAGATCATTATCTGCTTGGATTTAGTTTATCCCAGAGTGATGAAAGTCAAAGACAAAACGAAACTTGAACACGTAATTGTAACGGGTGTGAAGGATTATTTGCCATTTCCAAAGAATTTTCTTTATCCAATCGTTCAGAAGAAACAGCAAAAAGGCTTAATCGTTAACATCCATTATAACGATTCCACACATCGCTTCGTTTCCTTACTAAAAAAAGGCGTCGCCCAAGACATTGAAGTATCGATTAACCCGAAAGAAGATATAGCCCTTTTGCAATATACGGGCGGTACAACCGGGCTTGCGAAGGGTGTCATGTTGACTCACTATAACCTTGTTGCAAACACGCAGCAATGCCGGGCATGGCTTTATAAATCTAAAACTGGAGAAGAGCGAATTCTTGCCATTCTACCTTTCTTTCATGTATATGGCATGACAGTTGTAATGAACCTATCGATTATGATGATGTCCGAAATGATTTTGATGCCTCAGTTTAAACCAGAAGATGTTTTGAAGGTGATCCAAAAGCAAAAGCCGACATTGTTCCCGGGTGCGCCGACGATGTATATTGGTTTGTTGAATCATCCTGACATTGAGAAATATGACCTTTCATCAATAAATGCTTGTATAAGCGGATCGGCACCATTGCCTGTAGAAGTTCAACAGAAATTCGAAGAAATAACAAAGGGAAGGCTTGTGGAAGGATACGGTTTAACGGAAGCATCACCAGTCACCCATGCGAATTTTATTTGGGGAGAACGTGTCAAAGGCAGCATCGGCGTTCCATGGCCTGACACAAATTCTGCGATTTTGAGACCTGACGGAAGCACTGCAGAGATAAATGAAATCGGGGAATTAGCCGTAAAAGGCCCCCAAGTGATGAAAGGATATTGGAACCGTCCTGAAGAAACAGACGAAGTGTTGAAGGATGGCTGGCTTTATACAGGTGATATGGGGTATATGGATGAAAATGGCTATTTCTATATTGTCGATCGAAAGAAAGACATGATTATTGCAGGAGGATACAATATTTATCCGCGTGAAGTCGAAGAAGTGCTTTATGAAAACGAATGTGTCCAAGAAGCAGTCGTCGTAGGCGTTCCTGATAAATATAGAGGCGAAACGGTAAAAGCGTTTATCGTTTTAAAAGAAGGAAAACAATGTACCGAAGAGGAGCTTGACAAGTACTGCAGAAAACATCTTGCTGCATATAAGGTTCCTAGACTGTATGAATTCCGAAAAGAGCTTCCTAAAACAGCCATTGGCAAAATCTTGCGAAGAAATTTAGTAGAGGAAGAGAAAAAGAAAGAGAGTCAAAATTAAGCTTCTTTTATTTTTTTAAAATTAGTGAATGATGGTTCATTCATGAAAAGGATGCGTAAATGACTGGCATTCCCCTATGAATGAGTAGGCCGATGATTCACCATTGCCTTATAGACAATGAAATCGATTGAAATGAAGAACAGACATTGCCTCTGTTCTTTTTTTAATGAAAAATTTTATCCCGCATAAACTCGCCTGTAAAGTAATTGGATCTGGGATCTTCAATATTATTGTTTAGTAAAGTATATTTATTATAAAGGGGATGATTCAAATGATTGGAATGGCTGTACTTTTCATTTTATTAGTCTTGGCGTTAGTTGGCGGAATTGTTTGGTATTTCTATATGAAGATACGATACAAAACGGTTCCTTCAAATGAAGCAATGATTATTACCGGGCCCAAATTAGGAGATCCCGATAAAGAATCGAATATTTTCCAAGATGAACAAGGGCGGTATATGAAGGTTGTCCGTGGTGGTGGGCATCGTTTGAGGTTGTTTCAAACGCATACGCCTGTTTCACTAACATCCTTTCAGCTGAAAATAACCACTCCGAAAGTATACACGCTTCAAGGTGTCGGTATTTTTGGTGAAGCGGTAGCAACTGTAAAGGTTGCCGATACGTTAGAAGGGATTGTGAAATATGCTGAACAATTTCTTGGAAAAAAACAAAAAGAAATTGAGGATGAGATTTCAGAAGTACTAGGGTCAAATTTACGAGCCATTTTGTCAAAAATGACAGTGGAAGATATTAATAGCAACCGTGAGAGCTTTAATGAACAGGTGAGAGAAATTGCGCAAAGCCAGTTGGATGAAATGGGTTTTAAAATCACGTCATTAGGGCTTACAAATATTACCGATGATGAAGGGTATTTAGAGAACCTTGGGCGGCCTAAAATATCCGAAGTCAAAAAACAAGCAGATATTGCAGAAAGTACGAATGAAAGAGAAACAAAAGTCCATGTCGCTCAAATGAACGAAGAAATTGCAAAAGAAGAATATTTGCGTAAAATGAATATTGCTGATTCAAGAAAAGAAAAAGAAATTAAGGATTCCCAAATTTTAGCGGAAACCAATCGTGAAAAAGCGAAAGCAGAAGCGACATATGAGTTGGAAAAAGAAGCGAGAAGACTTGAAATTGAAAAGGAACGCATTAAAATTGACAGACAGAAAAAAGAAGGGGAATTGCTGCTGCAGCAATTAGAGCAAGAAAACAATGTAAAGTTGGAACAAGAAAAAGTAAAGGTAAGAAGAGAACAAGCAGATGCGTTATTCTATGAAAAAATGAAAGAAGCCGAAGCCGAGGCGAAAAAGATAGAAGAAAAAAGCTTAGCAGAAGTGGCAGCAATCGAAAGAAGGGCGGAAGCGCTTCATAAGCACAAGGAAGTTATGTTAACAGAAATGATTATAAAAATGATGCCTGAGTTTGCTTCAGCTGTATCTGAACCAATTAGTAAAGTGGAATCCATTCGTATTTTAGATGGCGGGAGTGGCAAACAGATAAATAGTTTGCCGCAAACAGTGACGAATACGATGGTAAACTTACAGGAGAGCTTGGCTCAAATGACGGGCATAGATGTAAATGACATATTGAATCGAATAGCAGGGAACAATCCTTCCGATTCGAATGACGTTTTAAATGATGAACAAAAAACAATTGATACTGATGAGCCAATCACCAAAAATGAAAATCAGGAGTGATTCATTTTGAAGGCAACTCTTAATGGGTTGCCTTTTTAAAAAATATGTATAAATTTGCTTTGTCGCAAATTTAGACCAATCTGGCCTCTGACTTCTTACGGACGGTTGTACCGTGGTAAAATAGATATGAGAAAGTGGGTGTGAATAAAAATGGAACTCGTTCAGTGCATAAAAAACGTATATGCGAAAGTGTTGCATGACTATATTGAAATTGAAAATGCGCAAGTACTGTTCACAAAGGGATACGTTTATCCCGTTTTTAAAGATGAATTAGACAATTGGCTAACAATAGATGATGAAGGCGAGCAGCATATGATCGCTTCTGAAGTGAAATCCATTGCGGATGATGGTTGGTTTCAAGAATACTTTCGCAGATTGTAGGTTTTGAATGAAAGGGGAAAATCAGACGATAACAAAATGTTCATTTTTTAAAAAATTTTTCATTGGTGGAGTGGCCTTGTCTAGCTCACTCTATTTCTATTCGCGATTTATCGAACCGAGAAGGCTCACAGTTCAGGAAATCCCCATTATTTCAGGGAAAATCCCGCTGGCTTTTAACCACTTTAAAATCGTCCAATTTAGCGATACCCATTTGTGCAGCTTTTATGAAATTGGCCGATTGGAAGAACTTGCCAGCCAGATCAACCAACTGAAACCTGATATCGTGGTATTTACAGGGGATTTAATCGATAATCCGTTTACATACAGGAAAGCGGATGAAATCCCTTCAATTTTGAAAAATATAAGAGCCCCATTTGGAAAATACGCTATTTATGGAAACCATGATCACGGCGGCAATGGAACGTTTCTTTATAGAATTCTAATGGAACATTCAGGTTTCAGATTGCTCATAAACAATACGGTAAAAATTAAGAAAGAAAATGAACATATAGGCATTGCGGGCATTGATGATGTCGTGTTTAACCGGCATCATTTGGAACAAGCGCTAGGCCATTTATCTCCGCGGCACTTTAATATTTTGCTTGCTCATGAACCGGATATTGCGGAGCTAGCTTCGAGGTACCCTGTCGATCTTCAAATTTCCGGCCATAGTCACGGAGGGCAAATTAAGCTTCCGTTTTTCGGCGCAGTGGTAACTCCTAAATTTGGAAGAAAATATGTGGAAGGCTTGTACAAAGTGGGAAATTCTGACATGGTGGTTTACGTAAACAGGGGAATTGGGATGACAAGAATGCCTTTGCGTTTTCTCTCTTCTCCTGAATTAACGGTGTTTACGTTAAAAAGTGAATAATAGGTAAAGCAGGCTTATAAGAAATAAAAAATCATAAGATTAAATGAATAAAAAAACCTCCACGGCACCAAGATGTGTTGGAACATTGGTGTTGCTGGAGTTTGCAATTTTGAGGACGATAGTGTTGGCACAGTGTGGGGGAAAGTCGTAGACACTTATAAGGATTCGTTGAAAAGCTAATTCTCACTGTTTCTTATAATTCATACAATATGTTTTTAGGAAGTTTAACTTTTTTGAATATTTATGTTACTATTTGGAAAAAGGAGGCATTGTTCTATTTGTGCAATTTTATATAGAATGACTCTAGTTAATAAACGAACGGAAGCACACATTTAACTCGTTGAAACAGGCATTATAAATGATATTTCACAAAGAATTTTTTTTGAGAGGAGGGCGGGAATGAAAAAATATCGCAATATGGTTGTAGGTGCTTTTAATGAATTCCATTCCCTAGAAAAATCTCTTATGAAAAAATGGGAGCGCTTTCATTCTTCGGATGTTTTTCCTAAAGATCTGCGCCCGATTATTCTGTCATCTTGGAGAAGATGTAAGCAAAGCTTTATAAATCCGTTAAAGAAAGAAGCCGATTTAGTATATAAAGGTGATTCTCTTAAGGAAAAAATAGAACAAAACGAATTCTTATTAGATATTGCCAATCCATATATGGAGCAACTTCATCAATATTTCTTTGATCAAAAAATTGCTGTGGTTTTATGTGATAAAACCGGAGTAATCATTGAAGCGAAATCGAACAGCCAAATGTGGATGGATGTTGAAAGACATCGTTTTGTACCTGGAAGTAACTGGGATGAACTTAGCACAGGTACAAATGCTATTGGGACAGCATTAATTGAAGAAAAACCTATTCAAATTTTTTCAAGCGAACACTATTGCCAAGGTTGGCATCGTTGGGTATGTTCAGCAGCACCTATAAGAGATCCTATGACCAATCAAATAATTGGAATTCTAAATATTACTGGCGAGAAAGAACTTGTTCATGCGCATAATATTCATCTCGTTATAAATCAGGCTTTGCAGATCGAAAAGGCTTTAGGGCATCGCCTCATGGAAGATCACTTATTATCATTGCAATCTCTTCTAGATTTTATGCAGGATCCGTTTCTGATCTTTGACATAAATGGAAAAGTTACTAGATGTAACAAAGCGGCTAGTTATCTATTAAATATATCAGAAGGTTCATCAATATATGACATCCTACAATTTTCAGAGGTACAAAATTTAGAATCACTGGGACGATTTAATATTGAACAATTTCAGCAGGCTGATAATTTGTGGAAAGTAAATGTTCAATCCTACAAGCTAGGCGGTAATTTGCTTGGGGGAATTGTTATTTTTCAAAAGCAACCCTATAAATTGCTAAAATTATCAAAAAATTCAGCTAAGAAAGATTTTAGTAATATTGTAACGAATGATCCAGAAATGTTAAAAGTGATAAAGAAAGCGAAAAAGGCAGCTTTTAGTGATCAAAATATGATGATATTTGGAGAGACCGGAACAGGGAAAGAGGTATTAGTGCAGTCGATTCATTATTTTGGACCGAGAAGTGAATATCCTTTTGTTGCAGTAAATTGTGGAGCGATCCCAAAAGATTTGATTGCCAGCGAACTGTTTGGCTATGAAGGAGGAAGCTTTACAGGGGCTAAGTCCAAAGGAAAAAAGGGGAAATTTTTGTTAGCTGACCTCGGAACCATTTTTTTGGACGAAATTGCTGATTTACCTATCGACATACAAGTTTATCTACTACGGGTACTTGAAGAAAGAGAAGTTTTTCCTATAGGCGCAAAAGAACCTATTCCGATTAATGTCAGGGTTATTTGCGCAACACATAAAAATTTAAAGGAAGAGGTAAGAAAAGGGAATTTTAGGGAAGACTTGTATTACCGGTTGAATGTGATTTCTCTTTCTCTCCCTCCGTTGCGCGAAAGAAAAGATGATATTCCGTTACTTGTTGACTCTTTCCTTACTGAGAATGGAAAAAAGTTATTCGAGATGTCTGGTGAAGCAATAGATTTACTGATGAAGTACGAATGGCCGGGGAACATCCGCCAGTTAAAAAATTGTATCGAACAGTCAAAATTTAATGCGAACGGGAGACAAATTTTGCCAAAACATTTACCAAAGGAAATCTTACCGGCCAATAAGAAGAAAGTGAATGAAAAACAACGTTTTCCGCAGCAGAAATTTAAAATTGGGAAAAATGAGCTAATGCTAGCACTGGAAAAGACAAATGGGAATGTAACACAAGCTGCAAAATTATTGAATGTGTCCCGCATGACAATCTATCGAAAAAAAGAGGAATTTCAACTAAAGTAAAAAGTGTCACGTTACAACTTGTTACAGTGTCACATACTGTAACGTGACAGTTCCTTGTTACCTTACTTTACAGCACAGGTTCTTTATGTCCTGTGCTTTTTGATGTTTTTAAGGTTGGCATAAGAATTGCATAGTTTAGTAATAAAGCGAATCAAATAATTCTTAAGGAGGAAGTAATTTTGAGTACTAATCTATCTGATGTCATGACGTTTAACGAATGGCCCGCACGCCCCAAAGTAAAACTAGGTGATTTAGGGGCGGAAATAGGACTGTATGAAACCGCATCGGCGTTACAGACTCAACTGAATGATTTCGCGAAAAACAAAATGCGCCCGATTGGACAAACCCTAGACAGACTGTCAGCCGAAAAAGTTATTGCTGAAGAGTCTCAATTTTGGGAGTTCAGAAAACAGTACACCCAATTCGGAATCAATGTGGAAGCCCTTGCAACATTTGCGCCGGAAGATATTCCGGATATTTTCTGCGTCATCTTCGAAGAATTGGGTTATGGAGATGCAGGGCTTGCTATCTCGACGGGCGTCGATCTTTTACCGCATTATATGGCGTCGAAATTTGGCAATGACTTTGTCGCAAAAAAATATGACGAATCTTTGATCGGATGCTGGGCGATTACTGAACCCGATCACGGAACGGATAGCTTAGATCCTGAAGGACGCGCTTTCCAGAAAGGCGGAGACTACGGAACACCAGGTTGTTCAGCCGAAATAACCGATGGGAAGATTATTATTAACGGTCAAAAATCTGCCTGGGTATCGAATGGCCCGATCGCGGAACTAGCTATTCTTTATTGCCAAGTGAAAACGAAAGACGGCAAAGTGGATCCTTCCCATGGAGCGGTTGTAATCGTTCCGTTGGATGCGCCGGGTGTCTCAAAGGGTCCCGCGCTGGAGAAAATGGGTCAACGGTCTTTACCGCAAGGGGAAATCTTTTTTGAGAATGTCAAATTGGATATTGATCATTTATTGATTGAGCCTAAAGATTACGAAAAAGGATTGTACGCCATACATAGTGAGGCCAACACCTTGATGGGCGCGGTGTTTACCGGTTGTGCTAGAGCCGCCTATGAGTATGCTTACGATTACGCTCACGAAAGAAGGCAAGGTGGTGTTCCTATCATTCAGCATCAGGACGTCAAACGCCGAATCTTCCACATGGCACGGAAAGTTGAACTATCACGTGCAATAACACGAAGAGTGGCTCGTTACAACATGCTTTCCCGTTTGCCAGCCTTACAAGCAGCTATGTTTACAAAAATCACTGCCACTGAGCACGCCCTAGAAGTGGCAAGTGCCGCGGTACAGTTGTTTGGTGGTAATGGGGTGACACTGGAATATCCCGTAGAAAAAATCTTCCGGGACGCACGATCATCATTGATTGAAGATGGCTGTAATGAAGCTCTGTCCATTATGGGCGGGGATCTATTGACCGATTTTGAAAGAGCGGGGATGTAGTCTTGAATACGAAAGCGATCATTGCTGGCGTAGGTATGACACCGTTCGGTGATCATTCGGATAAGACTCTCAAAGATTTGGGATTGCTTGCTATCAATCAGGCGTTGAGTGACAGCGGTCTTGATTTTTCAAGTATTGAAGCGGTCTGGGCCGGATCCGCCGGTGCGCCGCTAATCACTGGACAAGTTTGTATTAACGGCCAAGTGGTGCTTCAAGACATCAATGATAAACAAATTCCAGTTATAAATGTGGAAAATGCATGTGCCACCGCTTCGACCGCATTCCAACAAGCCGCTGCCATGGTAGAACTAGGCGCTTATGATGCGGTACTGGCTTTCGGGGTGGAAAAGCTCTACCATCCGGAGAGGCAACGGGTGGGGCAAGTTTTTATGGGCTGTACAGATACGACTGACCCAGATGTTTTAACTCGATTTTTAGGGAGAAAAGTGGATAGTGCGCAAAGGCATTCTGTGTTCATGGATATTTATGCGGATATGGCCCAAAAGTATATGGACGCGAGCGGGGCTACAAAGCGACACTTCGCACAAATCGCGGCCAAAAACTCCTACCACGGAAGCCTGAACGAATACGCGCAATTTCATAATGTGCTCAGCGTGGACGATGTGATGAATGCAAGAACCATTGTCGATCCACTGACACTCCCGATGTGTTCACCGCTTGGCGATGGTGCCGCGGCCGCTGTGCTTGTTTCACCGAAAATGGCAAAAAAGCTAGGTCTAACAACGTCGGTATATGTTCGCAGTTCGGTTTTAGCCAGTGGGGCCAACTTGGAGAATTTACCGGATCTTACCGCAAGCACCGCGCTAAAAGCCTATCAGCAAGCAGGGATCGATCCCGCGGAAATCGATTTCGTCGAGCTTCACGACGCTACTTCGCCGGCGGAAATGATGTATTACGAGGCTCTCGGGTTGTGTGGTCAAGGTGAAGGCCCCGCGTTGGTGGAAGATGGAGCAACTTCACTTGGTGGGCGAATTCCTGTCAGTGTTTCTGGAGGCTTAATTCGTAAGGGTCATCCTATTGGAGCCACCGGCTTAGCGCAGATTTTTGAGCTTACTCAACAACTCCGAGGTCTTGCCGGTGCCCGTCAAGTAGAAGGTGCCAAGGTTGCCTTAGCGGAAAATGGCGGTGGTTGGCTTGGTAATGATGCCGCTGCCATCGTAATCACAGTGCTTTCATCATGAGTATATTTTCTCCTTTGGGGCAGTCCAATATTTGACGGAAAAGAATCCTAACAGATTACTGATAACCTTCGTGTTACTCGAAGGCGACACATTGGCGGACAGAATTGGTTGCATTAATGTCAACATGTGAAAGGGGATGGAGTAACTATGAAAAATAAAACGGAAGGCGCCAAGAGCGTCTTAGTGGAAAACGGTGGCAACTGGCTTGATAATGATGCCGCTGCCATCGTAGTCAAGGTGATTTTATCATGAATATGTTTACTCCTTTGGGAGCCGTTCAACATTGGGCGAAAAAGGAGCCCAACAAGTTATTACTGACCTTCGTGTCAATCGAAGACGACACATTCGTGGAAGAAAATCGTACCGCTGAACAATTGTTAAACAATGGTTTGATGTTGGCTTCTGCACTAGCAAATGTAGGCTTGAGGGAAGGCGATCGTTTTGCTTTGGTGATGAGAAACCATCCAGAGTTCGTTGAAGCTATGCTAGCATCGGAAATATTGGGGACAGTTTTTGTGCCTATCGATGTTAGGGTGCAACCCGAACGTCTGGCGTTTATGGTGCTGCACACCGATTGTCGCGGAGCGCTAGTATCTGAAGAAGGTCTTGGTAAAATTCATGCACTTAAGGCATGGCCAGAGCCCCTAGAGTGGGCTTGGGTGATAGACAGTGATAACGATTACTGCTCTACCCCTTACGTTGCATCCTTAAATCATATTTTTCAATCTATTGACAAGGAAAAAGAATTGCCGAGCCCAGCTAAGCCTAGACCGTTAAGCGATACTATGCAAATGCTGTTTACTTCTGGCACCACTGGCGATCCTAAAGCCATTCAATCCAATTACCATCGATTCGCCAGCGTGGGCGCGTTGCATACGCTTCTCGGATTGACACCAGAGGACCGTCCCTACACTGGTCTGTCTCTAACCCACGCCAATGCTCAACTTATTAGCTTAGGGTATTCCCTTACTTTGGGTCTGCCTCTTGTGATTAGTCGAACATTCACGAAAAGCCGGCTCTGGGACATCGTCGCACACTACGGATGCACCACTTTCAATTTGCTCGGTGGCATGGCGACAGCGCTTTTCTCCGAGCCGGAAAGTCCTTCTGAACGCCAGCATAATGTTCGTTTTGTTTTAAGCGCTGGCATGCCGGCGGCTATGTGGGAAGAGTTCGAAAGGCGTTTCAACGTCAAGATATTTGAATTTTACGGAACTGCAGAAGGCGGGATGACTTTCAATCCGCCCGGAGTTGGTCCGGTAGGATCCATTGGTAAACCGCCCGCTGGTATCCAGTGCGAAATTCTTGATAGACACGATCAACCTTGTGCACCTTTTGATATCGGTGAGATCTGCTTCAGGAATGCCGATGGTAAAGCAGACCCAGTCAACTACTTTAAGGATCCCGAGGCATCGAAAAAGAAAACCAAGGGGAATTGGTTTCGAAGCGGAGACTGCGGCTACAAAGATGAAGAAGGCTGGGTATACTTCTCCTATCGTGGTGGCAGTGCTGTCAGAAGAAACGGCGAATTCATTATTGTCGAGGACATGATGACAGCGTTGGCCAAACATCCCGACATTAACGATGTGTATGTCTACGGTGTAGCCTTAGACAGCAACTCTCCAGGTGAAAAAACGGTGATTGCCGCTATCGTGTTGAATGAAAAGAGAAAACTAGTTATCGATGACTTTCTATCTAAGGTTAGCGAGGTTATCGGTCAAGGCCCTCATCCCGATTACTTTCAAGTACTTGCTGAAATTCCTAAAACAGCGTCGGAGAAACCAGTAGAGAGATTTCTAGTTCAACACCTGAATACTGGTGAGGGAGTTATTTTCTCTCGCAGAGGGGACCGGGTTGATTCCGTTCGTGTTAACAATTAAAAAGAGGAGGCAGTAATGATGAAAAATAAAGACGTAGTTGTTTATGGTGCTAGTGGTTATACAGGCAAACTGATTATGAAACATCTGGCTGAACTGGGGATTCCTTTCATTGCCGCTGGAAGAAGTATGTCTCGCTTGAAAGAGCAATGTACCCTAGTGCCCGAGCTTGAGAACGCAGACTATAGCGTAGTCGAGGTGGCCCATAAGGAAGCAGCGCTAACCGATTTGTTCACAGGAAAAAAGGTGGTCTACAACGTTGTAGGGCCGTTTATGCAAGTCGGTGAAACTGTGGTAAAGGCAGCACTGACGGCTAATTGCCACTACCTTGACTCAACCGGCGAAACTGATTGGATGTTCTTCTTACGCGATCAATATGGTGAGAAGTTTGACAAGAAAGCCTTACTTTTAGCTCCGGCCTCAGCTTATATGTGGACTGCTGGAATGATGGCGGCTGAGATAGCGTTGGAAACTCCCGGTGTGAACTCGTTGGATATCCTTTATTTTGCAGACTCGTCTACCAGCACTACTTCTACCAAGTCTTTTCTAAGGATGTGCACCAAGCCACAATACTACCTAGAAAACAATACCTTGCGGATGTGGCCATACGCAAAAGCATATGATGTTAAGACTCCGGATCAGCACCGGTTATTCAAAGCTTTACCTTGGTCTGGTGGCGGTGAAACGGTGTGGTTCGAGAATGACGAGCGGGTGACCAACTGTGCGACGTTGGTGGGCTTTAAGAATGAAGTCATGTTCGGCGGCATTTTAAAAGTACTCGAGGAGTTCGAAGAAAAGTATCGTTCTTTGAGTGCCAAAGAGCAGGAAAAGGTTACAAATGAAATTGGCGGAACCATCACTCCTGAAGAACCATCCCGGGAGAATCCAGATGTCAACCGGTCGGTCATCTCTTGTATCGGTCGTGGTAACACCGGTGGCGTAAATGTAGTACTGCGAGGAAATTCGCCTTACTTGCAAACCGGCGCATTAGCGGCAGAAGCATGTCGCCGGATTCTCGCTGGCCAGCTCTTAGCTACGGGTTTCCAACCCATCACAAAAGCGATCGGCACGCGCAACATTCTCGCTACATTGGCTAATCTGGGCTATCACACCTGGCAGGCCACGCCTTATTAATGAGATCCAGGCTAGATATTACAGCTTATATTAAAAGCGTAATGTTTAGTCCGCTCACCTGTTAGAATCAGATTTGTGCTCCATCCAAGAGTTTCAGGTAGAAAATTACGTAAATAAAACAAATGAACGTTTTGGGTCGATTGAAGGGAACACCAAAGTCGAGAAGGATAATGTAGCCATTTCAATCTATATATTGAGCCGTTAAGGCACTGGTAAACAAGGGGCTACTTGATAAGCCCCTTATTTATCAGTAAAAATGGGTTAAATTAATGGGGAAACTGTGTTGTCATGTAATTGGCAAATTGTTGCTGGGATTGTTGGAGCTGTTGCCCGTCCGCAGCCTCTAATTTATACCAGCCTTTTTTAAACATTAAATTGAAAAGATCACGCTGGCAGTTTTGTGTTTCGGTGTATATCATGAGAATATCTTGATAAAGCTGCTCATGGCTTGCTTCATTCAAAGCGGTATCATAGCCGTCTGTCATATATTTTTCAGTTGACAGCATATCATTTAACCGATCGCGATCATTCATAAGCTCAGTCTTGGGAACTTGTGATTGAGGGTTTTTAATTTTATTGCTTTGATTCGATTGCACGAGAATTCCTCCCTTATTGCTGTTGTTGTGGCATATTTGTCATTTGTTGTGTTGACATAGCCTGAGGTTTTAAGTGGCTAAGTAATCTTTCATAATGGCGCTGGTGCATGTCACCTGACTTTTGGATTGCTTGTTTTACTTCGGGATCTGTGCATTCTTCAGCCCAATGATACGCTTTTTTCATAGCCAGCAAATTCCACGATAACATATCGGTCATATACAAATGGTCTTTTGTTGATATGATGTTTGGCGGCTGTGGCATAATATTTTGTTCGGTTTGCAATGGTTGCTGATTGTCCATACAATTCCCTCCTCGTAAAAAATTAATTTTAGTATGCGGCAAAATGGATGAAATTATCACGCATGAACTTGAATGAGTCGAAATTCAAGCTCTCTCTGCATAATTTTTTATTGCGTTCATCGAGAAAATCCGTTATATTAAATAGTGAAAAAGGAAATTTCAAATTTTTTTATAACAAAAATGAATGAGCATTCATTCAAATTGAGGAGGTTCTTTTATGGCTCGTGAAATACAGAGAGCAGCCGTGATTGGATCAGGTGTGATGGGTTCAGGAATCGCTGCCCACTTGGCGAATATTGGAATCCCTACATTGCTGCTGGATATTGTACCAAATGAGTTAACGAAAGCAGAGAAAGAAAAGGGACTTTCTCTTTCAAATCGGGTGGTGCGCAACCGTCTTGCAGATGCAGCGGTGGCGAAGTTATTTAAACAAAAGCCCGCCCCACTTACTAAAAAGAAAAATGCCAGTTTTATTACAACTGGAAATTTAGAGGATGATCTTGAGAAACTGGCAGAGGTTGACTGGATTATTGAGGTCATCGTAGAAAATCTTGAGATTAAGAAGCAACTGTTTGAAAAAGTGGACGTTTACCGAAAAGAGGGAACGATTGTCAGCTCAAACACTTCCGGCATTTCGATTGAAGCGATGGCTGAAGGGAGATCAGCTGATTTCAAGGCCCATTTTTTAGGAACGCATTTTTTTAATCCTCCACGCTATCTAAAATTGCTTGAAATTATTCCAACGAAAGAAACAAAGCCGGAAGTTGTTGCTTATATGAAGCAATTTGGCGAAAATGTCCTTGGCAAAGGGGTAGTCGAAGCAAAGGATACGCCAAACTTCATAGCCAACCGGATCGGGACGTACGGTTTGCTTGTAACCGTTGGAGAACTATTGAAAAGTGGCTACTCTGTCGGTGAAATCGATTCTGTAACAGGAACACTCATTGGAAGAGCGAAGAGTGCGACATTTCGGACATTGGATGTTGTAGGGCTTGATACATTTATCCATGTTGCAAACAATGTTTATGAAAACGTTGACGGGGAAGAGAAAGATCGATTTCATGTACCGCACTTTATGAAAGAAATGCTCGAAAAAGGCTGGCTCGGCAGCAAAACAGGACAAGGCTTCTACAAAAAAGAAGGCAAACAAATTTTGGAATTGAATCCGGAGACAATGGAGTATGAACAACGCAAAAAGTTAAAGGCCCCGTCCATTGAGCTTGCAAAGCAAGCAAAAAAATCTGAACGTTTAAAAACAATAATTTATGCCGATGATCGTGCCGGCCAGCTGCTATGGAACACATTAAGTCTTTCATTGCTTTACGCTGCAGAAAAGGCATATGAGATTGCAGATGATATTTATGCTGTCGATCAAGCGATGAAATGGGGCTTTGGATGGGAACAGGGCCCATTTGAAACGTGGGATGCAATCGGCGTTGAACAATCCGTTGCCAAGATGGAACAGGAAGGAAAAACAGTTCCAAGCTGGGTAAAGGATATGTTAGCTGCCGGCAACCGTTCATTTTATAAAAAGGATAATGGAAGCACATTTTATTATGATAACGGAAGCTACAAGAAAGCGGAAGAAAACCCAAAAACGATTAACCTCGTAAAATTAAAAGAGCAAAACAACGTAATCAAAAAGAATAGCGGGGCAAGCCTGATTGACCTTGGCGACGGGGTTTTAAATTTGGAATTCCATTCACAGAACAATGCGATTGGCCTTGATATCATTCAAATGATAAATACGGCCATTGAGGAAGCTGAGCAAGGGGATTACAAAGGGCTTGTCATCGGGAACCAAGGAAAGAATTTCTGTGTAGGCGCCAATCTCGCCCTTATGCTTATGGAGGCGCAGGATGATAACTTTTTTGAACTTGAATTGACGATTCGCCAATTCCAAGATGCGATGATGCGCATTCGTTATTCGGCAAAGCCTGTCGTTGCAGCGCCGTTTTCCATGTCGTTGGGCGGCGGGGCTGAAGTGGCGATGCCGGCGGCAAAAATCCAAGCATCATCAGAAACCTATATGGGCCTTGTAGAAGTCGGCGTTGGGCTTATCCCTGGCGGCGGAGGCAACAAGGAACTTTACCGGCGTCTGCTGGAAGGATTGCCCGAAGGAACGGATCTGGACTTGCAGAAAATCGCAAATAAAACGTTTGAAACGATCGCAATGGCGAAAGTATCTACTTCAGCAGATGAAGCAAAAGAGTACGGATTTTTACATGATGAAGACGGGATAAGCATGAACGGCGACCATTTGATTTACGACGCGAAACAGCAAGTGATTCATTTGGCAGATGAGGGCTATCGCGCACCGAAACGCATCAAAATTCCGGTTGTCGGTGAAACGGGTTATGCCACAATGCTCATGGGTGTCAAATCAATGCAATATTCAGGCTACGTCAGTGAATACGATGTCCATATTGCGAAGAAGCTTGCTAACGTTATCGCTGGCGGAAAGCTTCCGTATGGAACGCCAGTTGATGAACAATATTTGCTTGATCTTGAGAGAGAAGCATTTTTAAGTTTAATTGGCGAACGCAAAACGCAGGAAAGAATGCAGCATATGCTTGTAAAAGGAAAACCGTTGCGGAATTAAAAACAGTCTATAGAATATCGAGGGGGTAAAAAAACTGTGAGAGAAGCAGTGATTGTTGCCGGAGCAAGAACACCTGTCGGCAAGGCAAAACGCGGAAGCCTCGCCCAAACCCGGCCTGATGATCTCGGTGCGCTTGTCGTAAAAGAAACGCTAAAGCGGGCGAATGGGTATGATGGACGGATTGATGACATCATCATCGGAACTGCCACACCAGAGGCTGAGCAAGGGATGAATGTCGCAAGAAATATTGGTGCACTGGCCGGACTGCCAGACACAGTACCGGGAGTGACCGTCAACCGCTATTGCTCATCAGGGCTTCAAACGATTGCCTACGGGGCGGAACGGATTATGGTTGGAAGCGCTGAAGCGATTATCGCGGGCGGTGTCGAATCGATGAGCATGCTTCCAATGGGCGGGCATGTGTATCGATTAAATTCAAAACTTGTCGAAACAGCACCTGAATATTATATGGGGATGGGGCATACTGCAGAAGAGGTAGCAAAAAGATTTGAAATCTCTCGGGAAGATCAAGATGCTTTTGCGGTAGAAAGCCATCGGCGTGCAGCCGAAGCGATCAAAAACGGGAAATTCGTTGATGAAATTGTCCCGGTAGAAGTGACAAATCGTTCACTTGATGAAAATAACAAACTTCGAGAACGCACCTTTACTTTCAGCATGGATGAAGGGGTAAGGGAAGGCACAACAATGGAAGTTCTCGCAAAACTGAAACCTGCTTTTTCAGTAAATGGGACGGTTACTGCCGGGAATGCTTCACAAATGAGCGACGGTGCAGCGGCGGTTTTAATCATGGATCGGGAGAAAGCAGAAGCGGAAGGCTTGACGCCGCTTGCGAAGTTCCGCTCATTTGCCGTGGAAGGTGTTCCGCCGGAAATTATGGGAATCGGTCCAGTAAAAGCCATTCCAAGAGCGCTTGAAATTGCTGGATTAAGCAAATCAGACATTGCTTTATTCGAGTTAAATGAAGCATTTGCTTCTCAATCGATTCAAATTATCCGCGAACTCGGCCTCGATCATGACAAGGTAAACGTAAACGGAGGAGCTATTGCGCTCGGGCATCCGCTCGGATGTACAGGTGCGAAATTAACATTATCGCTTATTCATGAATTAAAACGCCGCAATGAGCAGTTTGGCGTTGTCACCATGTGTATCGGCGGAGGAATGGGTGCCGCAGGTGTCTTTGAATTGCTTTAAGAAAGAGGAAATGTTCACAAGTTCGATGCGATGACAAATCATGTATCCAATAACTTAGAATCTTCACAAACGACTTAGAGGAGGAAATAAAAGATGGTGGAAGTAATGAAAAAAGGCGGAAGTTTTTTAGTTGAAGATGTCGATGCAGAAGATATTATTACTCCAGAAGACTTTAATGAAGAACAGCTTATGATTGCTAAGACAACAGCAGATTATGTTGAAAAAGAAGTAAAGCCTGTCCATGAGAAGCTCGAAAACCACGAATTTGAATATTCCGTTCAACTGCTAAAAAAAGCCGGTGAACTCGGACTGCTAGGCGCCGATGTACCGGAAGGATATGGAGGCCTTGGCCTCGATAAAATCAGTTCAGCCTTGATTACTGAAAAAATGGGCGGAGCTGGCGGCTTCGGCATTACGCACGGCGCCCATGTCGGCATCGGTTCATTGCCGATTGTCTTTTTCGGAAATGAAGAGCAAAAGAAAAAATACCTTCCCAAACTGGCGACTGGTGAACTTATTGCCGCTTATGCACTGACAGAGCCTTCTTCAGGTTCTGACGCGCTGGGTGCAAAAACGACGGCAAAGCTGAATGATGAAGGTACTCACTACATTTTAAACGGTGAAAAACAATGGATCACAAACTCGGGATTTGCCGATGTATTTGTCGTCTATGCAAAAATTGACGGCGATAAATTCAGCGCGTTTATCGTTGAACGAAACTTCGAAGGGGTTTCTACCGGTGTGGAAGAGAAGAAGATGGGAATTAAAAGCTCTTCCACCCGTACATTGATTTTGGAAGATGCAAAAGTGCCAAAGGAAAATCTTCTTTATGAAGTTGGCAAAGGCCATGTTATCGCATTCAATATTTTAAATGTTGGGCGTTACAAGCTTGCTGTTGGCGCTGTAGGAAGTTCGAAAATCGGCATTGAACTTGCCGCAAAATATGCAAATGAACGCAAGCAGTTTAATACGCCAATTTCAAATTTCCGTCTTATCCAAGAGAAGCTTGCAAATATGGCGGTGAAAACATATGCGGCTGAAAGTTCCACATACCGTACTGTCGGCCTGTTTGAGCAGCGCTTCCAAAATCTTTCAGAAGAGGAAAAAGAGGATGGCACTGCCGTAGCCAATGCGATTGCGGAATATGCCATTGAATGCTCACTAAATAAATTTTTTGCGTCTGAAGTTTTGGACTACGTCGTTGATGAAGCGGTGCAAATTCACGGCGGATATGGCTATATGCAAGAATACGAAGTTGAGAGAATGTACCGTGATTCCCGCATTAACCGTATTTTTGAAGGAACAAACGAAATCAACCGCCTGATTGTACCGGGTACGCTTGTGAAAAAAGCGATGAAAGGCGAATTGCCGCTTTTACAAAAAGCACAAGAACTGCAAGCTGAAATCATGGCGTTAATGCCTGAAGAAGTGGGGGATGAGCCGTTAGCCCAGGAGAAATATTTGATCAAAATGGCGAAAAAAGTGTTCTTGTCTGTCGCAGGCATGGCGCTGCAAAAGCTTGGCAAAAAATTGAACGATGAGCAAGAAGTTCTTGCAAATGCAGCTGACATCGTAAGTGAAATTTACGCAATGGAATCGGCTGTGCTCCGTACGGAAAAGGCGATTAACAAAGACGGCCTGGAAAACAGCAAAATAAAACTGCTTTTGACAGAGGTTTACTGCCAGGAAGCATTCAATAAAATTGAAGCACACGCAAAAGAATCTCTATTGTTCATTGAGGAAGGCGACAGCTTGCGCATGATGATGTCAGTCCTTCGCAAACTAACACGCCACAACCCAATTAACGTCATCGCCAAAAAGCGCGAAATCGCAGAAGCGATCATTCAAGAAGAGAAATATGTGGTTTAATATGAACATCAGTTGTTCGCTCCCTTTTAGGGGGCGATTTTTTTTATACGGTTTCTTTCAAGGCCTTAATTTTATGGGTAACCGGAAAATAATGTGGAAAAATGACTTTTTCTACTTATTCTAAAAATGTTCAATAGGAGCTTGTCTTTTTCATTTTGCTTTTTGAAGGAATCGTTTACAATAGAACTATGAAGACTTTAATTGCAAAATAACGGGAGTTGGGATAAATGAAAGCACTGCTTCAATTTATATTGCGTTCGGTAGCCGCTTTCTTTAGCGCCGGAATCGTTTGGCCGGTTAGCTTTTTTGCTTTTCACCAATCTTTTTTGTTGGCTAGTTTTTACGCTTTGCTTGGTGGAGGAGTTGTTTATTTTTCTTTAAAGCAAATCGAACATTTCCAGCATTTGCGAAAAAACGGCCTTACAAGAAGAGAGTACAAATTTATTGAGGAAAATTTAAAAGAAGCGAAGCAGAAAATTGTCAGGCTTCGAAAATCAATGACAAGTGTGCGGGGGATTTCTCACATCAAACAAAATTTCAACATGATTCGTACGGTCCAAAAAATTTATTCAAACACAAAAAAAGAACCGAGGCGTTTTTATCAAGCGGAACGTTTTTTCTATAGCCATTTAGACTCTCTCGTTGAATTAACAGAGAAATATGCCTTTCTATCCTCACAGCCCGCAAAAACGAAAGAACTTTCCAGATCTTTAAGGGAAACAAGAGAGATGATTTCTCAAATCAATGAAGCAATTGAAGAAGATTTACGGGCTATGTTAGTTGATGACGTTGATACATTACATTTTGAATTGGACGTAGCAAAGCAATCCGTGAATCGATTAAAAGACACCGAGAGGAGGTCGTCAAGTGAACGAGCATAACGGACAAAAACAAACGGATAAAATTGATGATTTGCTGGCAAATCCATTTGGGATCCAAGAAGAAAATGGACAAGCCAAGGAAATTCAGAAATCGGGTGATCGCCCGGTTAAACGGATTGAAAGGCTTGAGGATGAAGACAAAGAAAAAGCAATGGAACTGGCAAAACAGATCGACCCGAAAAACCAGCATGCCATCGCGCAATACGGAACTGCGGCCCAAGGAAAGCTGTTAAACTTTTCACACACGATGCTTGAACATGTCCAAAAGAAAGACACAGGCGAAATTGGCCACGTGCTTTCGGAATTAATGAAAAAACTTGAGCAAGTGAATCCAAATGAACTACAGGCAGAAAAGCGGAACATCTTCTCCCGTATGTTTGGAAAGGTGTCAAACTCAGTCAATGAGATTCTTTCAAAATATCAAAAAACCGGCGCGCAAATCGATCGCATTAGCGTAAAGCTTGATAAATTTAAACAGTCATTAACACAAGACAACGCGATTTTAAATAAATTATTTGAAGAAAACAAAGACTACTTTCACGCGCTAACCATTTATATCGCTGCCGGTGAATTAAAATTAGAAGAACTGGAAACAAAGATCATACCGGCGCTTAAACAAAAAGCAGAAATGAGCCAAGACCAAATGGATTTTCAAGCTGTAAATGATATGGTTCAATTTGCGGAGAGGCTTGAAAAGAGAATCCACGATTTGAAGTTGAGCCAGCAAATCACCTTACAAAGCGCACCGCAAATCCGCCTTATCCAAAACACAAACCAAGCGCTAGTCGAAAAAATTCAATCATCGATTTTAACGGCGATCCCGCTATGGAAGAACCAAATTGCGATTGCCCTTTCCTTGCTTCGCCAGCGCAATGCGGTTGAAGCACAAAAGCAAGTATCGAAAACAACAAATGAGCTTTTGTTAAAAAATGCGGAAATGCTCAAAACAAATACAATCGAAACAGCGAAAGAGAATGAACGGGGCCTCGTCGATATTGAAACATTGAAAAAAACACAGGAAAACTTAATCGCTACAATCGAAGAAACACTTCGCATTCAAGCGGAAGGCCGTGCAAAACGCAATCAGGCAGAACAAGATTTGCTATCAATGGAAAATGAATTGAAACAAAAGCTGTTAGAATACCGATAAATGATATGATGGGGGGACAAAACATTGGCTTTAACATTTTACTGGTATCCGAAATGCGGGACATGCCGTAAAGCGAAAAAATGGCTAGAAGAAAACGGTATTGACTTCAATGAAGTTCATATTGTCGAAAACCCGCCTTCAAAAGAACAGTTAAAAGACCTGTTTGAAAAAAGTGGACTTGAGTTGAAGAAATTTTTCAATACAAGTGGAATGAAATACCGTGAACTCGGTTTAAAAGATCGTCTAAAAACAGCATCTGAAGAAGAGATGCTTGAGCTGCTTGCTTCAGATGGCATGCTGATTAAACGCCCAATCGCTACTGACGGAAACAACGTAACTGTTGGTTTTAAAGAAGATTTATACGAGAAAGCTTGGAAGTTGTAAAACAAATCATAATCATTCATAATGATACCAATTAAGTTATTTATTGGAGGGATTTCAATGAACTTGCCAAACGATTTACGCTATTCAGATGAACACGTATGGGTAAAAGTTGAAGGAAACAATGTAAGAGTTGGCATTACCGATTTCGCACAATCGGAATTAGGCGACATCGTCTTTGTCGAATTGCCTGAAGTTGGCGCCGAAGTAGAGGCGGACGAGCCGTTCGGAAGTGTAGAATCAGTCAAAACAGTCTCAGAACTATATGCGCCAGTGAACGGCAAGGTCGTTGAAATTAATGAAGACCTTGATGACAGCCCAGAATTCGTAAACGAATCACCCTATGAAAAAGCTTGGATGATCGTGATTGAACCAACGAACATGTCTGAAGTCGATGAATTAATGTCTGCGGAAGACTACGAAAAAATGGTATCTGAGGACGAATAATCGAACAATTGCCTATATGAAATGTTAGCGGGGCGATTTTGCCTGGAGAGAACCTTTTTTCGTAAGAAAAACCCGCTTCTCGGAAGGCAAATCGACTTCCGCGGGAATTTCAATAGAACCAAAACGAAAAAATCCTACAGCACGCTTTTATGCTCTGCTAGGATTTTTTTAATGAGGAAACTGTAAAGAGATTGGAGTTTTAGTTGCGTGATTTCAGAATTGAATGAAACACAATTTAAAACAAAATTACAAGAAGAGCCTTTAGTGGCTGCTTTTTTCCACACCCCGTTTTGTGGAACGTGCAAGCTTGCCAGAAATATGCTGGAAACAGTAATAAGTAAAATGAATGTAACGTTTCCCATCGTTTCTTGTGATCTGAATCGAATGCCTGATTTAGCTGAGCCATTTAAAATTATGAGCGTTCCCATTCTCGTATTTTTTAAAAACGGAGAGCCGGTCGAACGTTTCGTCGCTTTCGGCGAGTTGGAGAAATTATTCTATTTGTTAACTAAGTTTTCGGAATAAAACTAAAGATAACATTGACAATCGAAGGAAACGTTGTTAAAGTTTTATTATTCCAATGTATTTAGTGCGAATTAAGGAGGAAATGACCATGTCAGAAGAAAAAAAATATCGTATAGAGACACTTGGCGTTCACGCTGGCCTTGAAGCCGACCCTGTGACGGGATCGAGAGCCTTGCCAATTTACCAGACAACCGCTTACCAATTTAGAGATACAGAACATGCCGCGAATCTTTTTGCGCTTACAGAACCAGGCAATATTTATACACGGATTATGAATCCAACCGTTGGTGCTTTAGAAGAACGCATCACACAAATGGAAGGCGGGGTTGGAAGCTTGGGGCTTGCAAGCGGTTCGGCTGCGATTACGATGGCTATTATGAACATAGCCGGCACAGGGGATGAAATCCTGGCTGCTTCCACATTATATGGCGGTACATACAATTTGTTTGCTGTTACATTACCAAAGTACGGAATAAAAACAATTTTTGTTGATCCTTCCGATCCGGAAAATTTCCGCAATGCGATCACGTCAAAGACGAAAGCGATTTTTGCTGAAACGATTGGCAATCCTGGGCTTAACGTACTGGACATCGAAGCAGTAGCGAAGATTGCCAATGAAAATGGCATCCCTTTAATTGTTGACAACACGTTCGGTACCCCATATTTATGCCGGCCAATTGAACATGGGGCGAATATTGTCGTTCACTCTGCAACGAAATGGATCGGCGGCGCAGGAGCAACAATGGGCGGCCTTCTCGTTGATGGCGGCAATTTCGACTGGAACTCCCCGAAATTTCCGGGCTTCACTGAGCCGGACCCAAGCTACAATGGATTAGTATACGCTGAAGCGTTAGGGAATCAGGCATTTATTACGAAAGCACGCGTTCAGCTGCTTCGTGACATGGGTCCTTCTTTAAGCCCATTTAACGCCCACCAGTTGGCGCTTGGATTGGAAACCCTTCACGTAAGAATGAAAGAGCATATTGCCAATACGAGAGAAATCGTTAAGTACTTAAAGAACCATCCTGATGTAGAATGGGTATCGTATCCCGAACTGGAAGATCATGAATCAAAAGAACTTGCGGCGAAATATTTGCCAAAAGGGGCAGGCTCTATCATCGTATTCGGAATCAAAGGCGGAAGAGAAGCTGGGGAAAAGGTTATCAATTCTGTAAACCTTTGGTCACATCTTGTCAATGTCGGTGATGCGAAAAGCTTAATCGTCCACCCAGCAAGTACAACGCATTCCCAGCTTGATGAAGAAGGATTGAAAAGCGCTGGTGTCAGTGCCGATATGATTCGCCTATCCGTTGGTATTGAGAATGTCGAAGATTTAATTGAAGATCTTGAACAAGCATTTCAAAAAGCAAAATCAGCATAACTTCGGCCTCTGTTTAAGAGGCCTTTATAGATTCCGCAGAGATTTTAAGGATTATTGCTAACCATGAGGTTCATCTGGCCTGCCCGTGGCAGAAGGAGAGATACGGTTGATTTTCTACAAATATGACGTTTGTTGTTTCAACATTAAAATGTTAGGGTATGGTCATAGTGTTAACCAAATCAAAAACACTGAAAGGATTGGTTTATTATTTTATCCCCATTAAACTTGAATTACACAAGTGAAATGGAAAGGGCAATGCATCAAGCGCATGGTTTTGGATTTGACGAATATTGCCAAAGCTTTGAAAAACGGATTGAAGTGGAAAAAACAAGGGAACAAAGCTACAAGAAAAGCCGCTGGGTTGTCAAGGACGCTGTGAAAGATCATTAGTATGACGATAAATAGATGAAAAGCCAGTCAATGGGTGACTGGCTTTTCATCTGTTTGGATAGCCTAATTGCTATAGAGGGACATTACTTGATAAACATTTTTATTTGTTATAAGATTGTAATGAGAATAGATTGAGAATACAAAAACCAATATTCATGTTGAGAAATTGTGGGTGTTAGGCAAAACTTTCCCATTTGCAAATGATAACCTAACATCGAAATTACATTCATCTACTGGAGGTATTTTTCATGACAGCACCACATTTAAAAATTGATAATTTACATGTATCGATTGAAGATACAGAGATTATTAAAGATTTAAGCCTTGAAATTAAGGGCGGAGAAATCCATGCCGTAATGGGTCCTAACGGAACAGGAAAATCAACGCTTGCTTCTGCGCTTATGGGACACCCTAGATATGAAGTCACTCAAGGAAGTGTAACGTTCAACGGCAAAGACTTGCTTGAAATGGAAGTTGATGAACGTGCAAGAGAAGGTCTATTTCTTGCGATGCAATATCCGAGCGAAGTCAGTGGTGTAACGAATGCGGATTTCATGAGAACAGCCATCAATGCGAAGCGCGGGGAAGGCAACGAAGTTCAACTAATGAAATTTATCCGCCAACTTGATGAAAAAATGAAATTGCTTGATATGGATGAATCATTCAGCCAACGTTATTTAAATGAGGGTTTTTCAGGCGGAGAAAAAAAGCGAAATGAAATTTTGCAGTTGCTCATGCTTGAGCCGAAGATTGCAATTTTGGATGAAATTGATTCAGGTCTTGATATTGATGCGTTGAAAATTGTTGCCAAAGGCGTCAACGAAATGAGGAATCCTGAGTTTGGAGCGCTGATCATTACACACTATCAACGTTTGTTAAATTATATTAAGCCGGATAAAGTCCATGTCATGATGCAAGGGAGAATTGTAAAATCTGGCGGCCCAGAGCTTGCTGAGCGCCTGGAAGCTGAAGGGTATGATTGGATTAAAGCAGAACTGGGCATTGAAGATGAAACAGTAGGCCAGAAATAGAAGCACAGCAGCTAGGAGGAATATTAATGACAGCTGAAACGATCGTATACGATGAGGCATATATTCGCGAGTTTTCCAAAGAGCGCAACGAACCGGAATGGTTGCTGGAGCTTCGTATTCGCGGGCTGAAGCTTTCAAACGAACTCGCGATGCCAAAACCCGACAAAACGAAAATAGATAATTGGAATTACACGTCTTTTGAACATCAAGTGGCTGCTGAGGCGGTTGGAACGCTTCAGGAATTGCCTCAAGAAGTGAAAGAGCTGCTAGACGAGGAGCAGCCTGAAGGAAATATTATTGTTCAGCGCAATGCCACGGTTGCATTTAAACAGCTTTCCGAAGAACTGAAAAATAAAGGTGTTATTTTCACAGATCTTAGGACAGCCTTCCAAGAGCATAGTGAACTTGTAAAAAAATATTTCATGACAGAGGCTGTTAAAATTGATAAACACCGTTTAACAGCAATGCATGCCGCATTGTTAAACGGCGGAACGTTCCTTTATGTTCCTAAAAATGTTGAAATAGAAGTCCCATTGCAAGCAGTCTATTGGCAGGAAGATCCTGCTTCGGGATTATTTAACCATGTGTTAATCGTAGCGGAAGATAATAGTTCCGTTACTTACGTTGAAAACTATTTATCAACAGGATCAGGCAAGGAATCTGTTGCAACGATTATTGCGGAAGTGTTTGCAGGCCCAAATGCCCTTATCCGTTACGGTGCAGTCGACAATTTAGGAAGTTCTGTGACTTCTTATATTAATCGAACGGGAATGGTTTCAAAAGACGGAAGAATCGAATGGGCGCTTGGACAAATGAATGATGGAAATACTGTATCGGAAAACTGGACAGAATGTATTGGCGACGGTTCATCCGCTGATGCCAAAATGGTGACAATTGGCCGCGGGAAACAGATACAAAACTTTCTTGTCCGTGTTGATCAAATTGGAAAACATTCTGACGGACAAATTTTTGCCCATGGGGTTATGAAAGACAGCGCAACAGGCGTCTTTAACGGAATTGGCAAGATTCACCATGGCGGTACGAAATCGAATGCCGAGCAAACTTCACGTATTCTGATGCTTAGTGAAAAAGCGCGCGGTGATGCAAACCCAATCTTGCTCATTGACGAAGATGATGTAACAGCGGGCCATGCTGCTTCAGTTGGCAGAGTCGATGATTTGCAGCTTTATTATCTTATGAGCAGAGGAATCGATCGTTTGGAAGCGCAACGCCTGATTGTTCACGGCTTTTTGGAGCCAGTTGTTGCAACGTTGCCAATTGAAGGGGTTAAACAAGCTTTGGTCGGTTTAATTGAAAGGAAAATTCAATAATGAATGCCAAAGAAATACGCCAATTGTTTCCGATTCTGAATCAAGAGGTAAATGGACAGCCCCTTGTATACCTCGATAGTTCTGCGACTTCCCAAAAGCCGGTTCAAGTCATTGATGTATTGTCTGAATACTACAAGGGCTACAATTCAAATGTCCACCGAGGCGTTCATACACTTGGAACAAAAGCGACCGATGCATACGAAGGTTCGCGGGAGAAGGTTCGAAAATTTATTAATGCGGCCTCGGTTGAGGAAATTATTTTTACCCGGGGCACGACAACTTCTCTTAACATTGTTGCTTGGAGCTATGCGAGAGCCAATTTACAAGAAGGCGACGAGATCGTATTAACGCCAATGGAGCACCATAGCAACATCATTCCATGGCAGCAGGCAGCCAAGGCAACTGGCGCCACGTTAAAATATATTCCACTTCAACAAGACGGCACAATCAGCTTAGACGATGTTCAGGATTCGGTGACAAACAAAACGAAAATCGTTGCAATGACACAAGTCTCCAACGTACTTGGTTCGATTAATCCAATCAAAGAAGTGACGAAGATTGCCCATGAACATGGGGCGGTATGCGTTGTCGATGGTGCGCAAAGTGCCCCGCATATGAAAGTGGATGTTGAAGAATTAGACTGTGATTTTTTTGCGTTTTCAGGCCACAAAATGTGTGGACCTACAGGAATTGGTGTCCTATACGGCAAAAAAGAGCATCTAGAGAACATGGAGCCGGTTGAATTTGGCGGTGAGATGATTGATTTCGTTGAACTATATGATTCCACGTGGAAAGAGCTTCCATGGAAGTTTGAAGGCGGAACACCGATTATTGCAGGGGCTATCGGCTTAGGCGCGGCAATTGATTTTCTTGAAGATATTGGATTGGATGAAATCGCGGCTTATGAACATGAGCTTGCCGACTATGCGCTGAACCGTTTGGAAAGCATCGAAGGCTTTCAAGTATACGGACCGAGAGAACGTGCAGGGATTGTAACATTTAACCTTGAAGGTGTTCATCCACATGACTTGGCGACAGTCGTTGACCAAGAAGGAATCGCTATTCGGGCGGGGCACCATTGCGCACAGCCTCTTATGAAATGGCTTGATGTGACAGCGACTGCAAGAGCAAGCTTCTATCTGTACAACACGAAAGAAGATATTGATTCTCTAGCTAATGCGCTAGTTAAAACGAAGGAGTATTTCGGTGATGTCTTTTAATAATCTTGATCAGCTTTACAGGCAAGTGATCATGGATCATTACAAAAACCCGAGAAACCACGGTTCGCTTGAGGACGATGCAATCACAATAAATATGAATAACCCGACTTGCGGGGATCGGATACAACTCCATTTAAAAGTTGAAGACGGCAAGGTGGCGGATGCTAAATTCAGTGGTGAAGGCTGTTCGATCAGCCTTTCTTCTGCTTCAATGATGACGGAAGCCATTAAAGGCCTTCCTGTTGAAGACGCGCTTAAAATGTCAGGCGTATTTTCGGAAATGATTCAAGGGAAGGATTATGCATCCGGTAACCTTGATTTAGGGGACATCGAAGCACTTCAAGGTGTTTCTAAGTTTCCGGCGAGGATAAAATGTGCTACACTAGCTTGGAAGGCAATGGAGAAAGGCCTTCAAAACGAAGAGTAATGAAGTATAACGGGCTCCTTGTTTTAAATTAGAAAAGGAGGAATAATAATGGCTAAAAAAATGCCTGAAATTGGCGAATACAAATATGGTTTTCGAGATAAAGACGTTTCTATTTTCCGTTCGGAACGCGGATTAACCCGTGAAATTGTCGAAGAAATTTCGAGAATGAAAAATGAGCCTGAATGGATGCTCGAATTTCGCTTGAAATCGCTTGATCAATTTTATAAAATGCCGATGCCGCAATGGGGCGGCGACTTATCCGATTTAAACTTCGATGAAATTACGTATTACGTGAAACCATCCGAAAAATCGGAACGCTCATGGGATGAAGTTCCGGAAGAAATTAAGCGTACATTTGATAAACTTGGAATTCCGGAAGCGGAGCAAAAGTACTTGGCAGGCGTATCAGCCCAGTATGAATCTGAAGTTGTCTACCATAACATGAAAAAAGACTTGGAAGACATGGGAATCGTCTTTAAAGACACAGATTCCGCCCTAAAAGAAAATGAAGACATCTTTAGAGAACATTTCGGAAAAACTGTACCTCCATCAGATAACAAATTTGCTGCGTTAAATTCAGCTGTATGGTCAGGCGGTTCCTTCATCTATGTTCCAAAAGGCGTGAAGTGTGAAACACCTCTCCAAGCCTATTTTCGAATCAATTCGGAAAATATGGGGCAATTTGAAAGAACGCTTATCATCGTTGATGAAGGGGCTTCTGTCCATTATGTAGAAGGCTGTACGGCACCTGTTTATACAACGAACTCCCTTCACAGCGCTGTCGTTGAGATCATCGTGAAAAAGGACGGATACTGCCGTTACACAACGATCCAGAACTGGGCCAACAATGTGTTTAACCTAGTGACAAAGCGCGCAGTATGTGATGAAAACGCAACGATGGAATGGATCGACGGCAATATTGGTTCAAAACTTACGATGAAATATCCTGCCGTATTTTTAAGAGGCGAGGGTGCACGTGGTTTAACACTTTCCATTGCAATTGCAGGAAAAGGGCAGCACCAGGATGCTGGAGCGAAAATGATTCACCTTGCGCCAAACACAACCTCTTCTATCGTATCAAAATCAATTTCGAAGCAAGGTGGAAAAACAACGTACCGAGGAATTGTCCGTTTTGGGCGGAAAGCAGAAGGGGCCCGCGCCAACATTGAATGTGATGCTTTAATGATGGACAATATCTCTACTTCAGACACCATTCCGTACAACGAAATTATGAACGATAACATTTCGCTTGAACACGAAGCGAAAGTTTCGAAAGTATCGGAAGAACAGCTCTTCTATTTAATGAGCCGCGGTGTCTCAGAGCAGGAAGCAACTGAAATGATCGTCATGGGCTTCATTGAGCCGTTTACGAAAGAACTCCCAATGGAATACGCCGTTGAAATGAACCGTCTCATTAAATTCGAAATGGAAGGTTCTGTAGGATAAATCATAGGAACCCTTGTCACTACTGCATTAGTGGCGAGGGTTCAATTTGTTATTTTGCCATGTTTTTGCCACGTTAGAATTCAAATGGGTGGCAATTTTATTCAATTATCACTTTCATACTGAGGTGTGATATCCAGATAAGTGTCTGCTGTTGTTTTGCAACAACGACAAGAATAAATGTATGTATTAGTAAGAAAGGGAGGCGACCTTTGCTAGTTCGTCTTCTTCTATTTTTTAGACATTATATAGTAAATAAAAATAAAACACGACGAAATGCCGTGCTGTACATTCTATGTATGTTAACGTATGTTAACAAACTTTGTGAGTTGATTTGTATTTTGGGCGTTATTTATTTAATCCTTTTCAAATCACGCAGTTCAGTTTCTTGTTCAAGGGAGCGCATGGCAAGCGATTCAAGAATTTTGTCTTGGCGTTCTTGTCCTTGTTTGAGAGATGAGAGTTCATCGTGAAGCCTGTGAACGTTCGATTCTGTTGACTCAAGTTTTGTGTTTGTGGCACCAACTGTTTTAATTAATTGATGGAGTAAGTCACTATGACGTTCTTGTTCGGACTTGATGTTTTTCAGCTCACTTAAAATCAAATCAAGTTTATCATTGTCCATTTTACACATGCCTTTCAGAAATTATTTAATTTGTTTTGATTCTCCTCTCCAAACCCATTCCCATATTCTTCATTTTCTTCTAGCAACATCTATTCATTTAAGGAGTTTTATCATTTTCCATAACGCCCTTGTAATACATACCTTACATTATAACAAAAAATAGAAAGCTTTAAAACGAGACATGCTATCAAATTGTAATGGTTTTTAAAGCCAAGAAGTTGCCTTTTTTAACGGAAAGAGTCAAAATAAAATCAAGAAAAGGAGAGGATTGGAACATTGATTTATATTGGTGTGACAGGCTGGGGAGACCATGACACGCTTTATCCTGACAAAATTAAACAAACAGAAAAGCTTGCACATTATGCAAGCCATTTTCCGATAGTCGAGCTTGATGCAAGTTTTTATGCGGTGCAGCCAAAAAGAAATATCGATAATTGGATACAAAGCACACCCGACTCCTTTAAGTTTATCGCTAAGGCGTACCAAGGGATGACTGGGCATGATCGAGGGAAAAATCCATTTCTTTCGGAAAAGGAAATGTTTGATGCATATATAGAATCCATTGTTCCTTTACATGAAGCGGGTAAACTAGCAATGATTCTTTTTCAATTTCCTCCATGGTTTACATTGAATAAAGAAAACGTCTCAAAGCTTCGACACATAAAGGCTCAAATGGGCGATTTGCCAGTGGCGCTTGAATTTCGACATCAATCTTGGTTTCGTCCGCCATACAAGGAAAAAACATTGCGCTTCATGGCAGAAGAAGGATGGATCCATACCGTTTGTGATGAACCACAAGCAGGAGAGGCGTCAGTCCCCTTCATTACACGTTCAACGGCAAAAGCGGCAACGCTTGTCCGCTTTCATGGAAGGAATACATATGGATGGAACAGGCCAAAAGATAAAAATTGGCGGGAAGTCCGCTACTTATATCGCTATAATAGTGAGGAATTAAAAGGATTGGCCAATCAATTGCGCGAATTAGAGAAGCAAAGCGAAAACGTTTATGCTTTGTTTAATAACAATTCAGGCGGCGATGCTGCTGACAATGCAAAAGAAATGATGCAAATTCTTGGGATCCAATATGAAACTCTCGCACCAAGGCAACTCGATTTATTTTAAGCGCGATAGCGTAATGGGGGGAAGACATGGCGCTCGAAACGATTCATATTTATCATACGAACGATATTCATAGTCATTTGGACCATTGGTCAGAAATCGCTCATTTCATCAAGCAGCAAAGAAAATTGCATCACATGAAAAATGAAGAGACGCTTCTTTTTGATATCGGCGATCATTGTGACCGATTTGACAGCATAACAGAAGGGCTGTCAGGCAAAGGAAATATTGAACTGTTAAATGAACTGAAATACGATAATGCAACAATTGGGAATAACGAAGGCATTACGTTTTCAAAAGAAGAGTTGGATTCCCTTTACGAAAAAGCCGAATTCCAAGTATTAGTTGCAAACCTATTCCATAAAAATGGAGAATCGCCGAGTTGGTCAAAAGCCTATGATATTCATCACTTAAAAAACGGCTTAAAGGTTGGCGTCATCGGAATTACTATTCCATATTATTCTTTTTATGACATGCTTGGCTGGAAAATCGCCGATGCTTGGGAAATCCTTCCGCCGCTGATTAAAAAATTACGTCCAAAGGTGGATATTTTAATTTTGCTCTCGCATATGGGATATGGATGGGATGTGCAGGCAGCCGAAGCAATGGAAGGCATTGATGTCATCATTGGGGCCCATACCCATCACCTTTTGCAGCAAGGAAAAATTGTGAAAGGGACACTGATTGCGCAGGCAGGAAAGTTTGGAAATTATGTCGGCCAAATTACATTGACCTATGATCGAGACATGAAGCAACTCGTTTCCACAGAAGCATCTTGCGTCCCTGTTGATAAAATGAAAAAAAATGAAACAACGGAAAGGCTTGTGCAAAGACTGCGTGAAGAAGGCAATCACCGGCTAAAGGAAGAAGTGGCAACACTTTCGAAACCGCTTCAAGTGTCATGGTATGGCCAATCCCCATTTACTAAGCTCTTGGCTGAAAGTTTAAAAGAATGGTGCAATACTGAAATTTCGATGGTGAATGCGGGGATTTTACTTGAAGGGCTTCCCCAGGGAATTGTTACGAAAAAAGATTTGCACCGTGTTTGCCCGCATCCAATCAATCCGTGTGTTGTCAAGCTGAAAGGCAGTGAAATAAAAGAAATCATTGCCCAAAGCCTGAGGAGAGAAGTGGTTGGCCTAACAATACAAGGCCTTGGTTTTCGCGGGAAGGTAATGGGATCGATGATTTACGACGGCATTTCGTTTGAGATCCAGCAATTAAGCGATGGCGAAAACAGGGCACGTGATATCTATATTATGGGGAAACCGCTAGATCCGAAGGAGACCTATACCATTGCAACGATTGATATGTTTACATTTGGCCGGCTTTACCCTGCTATAGCCCAAGCGAAAGAAAAACGCTACTTTCTTCCGGAAATGCTTCGTGATCTGCTTGCGTGGAAGTTGGGACATTTGTTCGCCTAGTGACATATATATAAGAAAAACGCTAACGCGTTTTCTTAGGAGGCCAGAAGCCAGATTGGCCTAAATTTGCGAAAGAGCAAGGCGATTACAAAGAAATACATCTTTGTTGCCCTGCGCCGAGAAATCCTGCTTCGGAGCTAAACTGGTAGACGCAGGTGCAAATTAAGTTATTTTTTAAAAGGATATATAGAGAAAGGAGTGGGCATAAAATGATCTCTGTTGAGCCTCTGTTTATCGACGGAAAGCCTTTCACTGCAGTAACTGTAAAACTGCCGAAAACAAACTTTATGTCAGTCAGCAGTGAAAAAGGATATATAATGTGCGGCGCGCTCGATGTGCAATTATTGAACGACAAACTAAAAGACAGGAAAATTATTGCCGGCAGAGCTGTTGGCGTTCGAACAATTGATGAATTGCTGGAAGCGCCGCTGGAATCTGTCACATATGAAGCGGAATCATTGGGTATTACAGCCGGTATGAAAGGAAAGGATGCCTTGCTGAAAATGTTTTGAGCCTCGCTTTAAATTAAATGTGTGAAACCTCTCCATCATGCATATATATAGCATGAAAGGGGGGGTTTTCTTGTTTAGAAGGAAACGGCTCCGTCGGGTGCGAGGGCCATTGCCTTTTCGAACGGTTTTTGCTATTTCTTCTGTTATTTTTACAATCATGACATTACAAGGTTTATGGCTCGTGGAAAGAAATATAAAGCCAACGCTCATTGAAATTGCGAAGGCAGAAACACAACGAATCGCTCAGCAAGCGATTAATGATGCCGTATCAAGTAAAATGGTTGGGGATCTTGAAAAATTGGAAGAGCATGATGAACTCGTTATTACAGATATAGATCAAAACGGGAAAATTACATCAGCGAGAATAAATTCAAAAGTCTTTAATCATATATTGTCGGAAGCCACGAAGAGGGCACAGGAATATTTGAATAAAGTCGAGAGGGGTGAAATTAATCAATGGACTGAAACGGCAGACGGTACAGAGGCTGAGAGCATAAGAGATGGAGAAGAGGGGGTCGTCCACTACATTTCACTCGGTAAAGCAACACATAATACGTTGCTTGCTAACCTCGGTCCGAAAATCCCAATCCGGTTTCATACGATAGGGGAGGTTAAATCACAGCCTATCAGCAACGTCAAGCTTGTCGGGATTAATAACATTTGGATTGAAATTAATATAAGACTTGATGTGAACGTAAACGTCGTTGTCCCATTCGCAACGGAAACAGATACGGTAACAACAAATGTTCCGCTCGTATTTACATTAATAAATGGAGAAGTTCCAGAGTTCTATAATAATTCCAATCAGGGTATGCCGCCAGCCATCGTTCCAAATGCGAGATAAAGAGAGACTCCAATAAGTGGGGTCTTATTTTCAATGATGGGGGATAAAGTTTGTCTTTGACATTTTTTTAAACAGTAGGCTATACTTGAAAACAAGTAGAATTCCAACGATTTTTTGACAATTTTAGTAATTGAACAAGCTTCGAAAGTATACCTTATTATTAAGAAAACGCTGATGCGTCTTTCTTGGAGGTGATAGGTAGGATTGGTTTAAATTGGCGAATTGCCAATTTAACTTTAACTTTTAAAAAAGGAGGTCATATGATGGAAAGTCGAGGCCAGTGGGGTACAAGGGCAGGTTTTGTTTTAGCTGCTGTCGGCTCGGCAATTGGACTCGGGAATATTTGGCGTTTTCCGGCTGTTGCTTATGAAAATGGCGGAGGAGCTTTCTTTATCCCTTATCTTATCGCCCTTTTAACGGCAGGTATACCGATTCTGATTATGGAATTTACATTAGGGCATAAATATCAAGGGTCTGCACCGTTAACATTTCGAAGAATGAATAAAAAACTTGAATGGCTTGGCTGGTGGCAAATCTTTATAGCGTTTGTCATCTCAACGTACTATGCAGTGATCGTTGCTTGGGCCATTTCATATGCTGTGTTTTCATTTAACTTGGCATGGGGAAGCGATACGGAATCTTTTCTTTTTAAAAATTATTTGAAAGCCGCTCCAGCAGGTGAGGTCGGTTCGCTAGTACCGGGAGTTCTTATACCGCTTGTTCTTGTTTGGGCCGTTGCCTTGTTCTTTCTCGTAAGAGGGATTAAGAAGGGGATCGAAATTGCGAATCGTATCTTTATTCCTCTGCTCGTTGTTGTTTTTTTAATTATCGTTATACGTGCGGTTACTCTCGACGGTGCTTCTCTAGGATTGCAGGCATTTTTTGAACCGGATTGGAGCCGAATTTTTAAAGGTGAAGTTTGGGTTGCCGCCTATGGGCAAATTTTCTTTAGTTTATCCATTGCGTTTGCCATTATGATTACGTATGCAAGCTATCTTCCTAGAAAGTCAGATATTGTAAACAATGCTTTTATCACAGGGTTAAGCAACTCAGGTTTTGAACTTTTGGCTGGAATTGGTGTTTTTGCAGCTCTTGGGTTTATGGCTTCTGTGAGCGGCGTTCCTGTAAAAGAAGTGGTGGCAGGCGGAATTGGGTTGGCATTCGTTGTTTTCCCGCAAATCATTAATGAGTTCCCGATATGGAATGGGTTCTTTGGCCTGCTATTTTTCCTATCGCTCGTATTAGCCGGGATCACATCGCTTATTTCAATATTAGAAACGTATATTTCCGGGGTTTCCGATAAATTTGGAATCTCAAGAAAAAAATCGGTATTTATTGGTGGCGGCCTCGCTGCAATTGTTTCGTTATTATTTGCGACGAATGGCGGGATAAATTTCCTGGATGCTGTCGACTATTTTATCAACCAGTTCGGAATTGCATTCGTCGGGTTGGTGGAAGTAATCATTATCGCATGGTTCTTAAGAAAACTCACAGATTTAAAAGAACATGCAAATGCCATTTCAGATATGCGTGTCGGAACGTGGTGGAATATATGCCTCGGCATCATTACACCGCTCATCTTAGGCTATATGCTGTTTGATTTATTTAAGACGAATTTGCTTAAACAATTTAAAACAGAAACTGGCACCGGAAACTATGGTGGCTACTCCGATTCGTTTATTCTATACAGCGGATGGTCAGTCGTCATTGGAGTGATTGTTTTAGGAATTATCGTATCGCTGACAAAATGGAATCGAAGCACACTTGACCAGCATAGGGAGGATGAATAACATGACTGGAAGCGCAATTTTTATGATGGTGTTGGGAATGGTGATTCTTTGGGGCGGTTTAATCGCTAGTATTTGGAATGCGGTACGTGCATCAAAAAGAAAAGCATAGGAAGAGGGTCGAGCTTTTGCTCAACCCTTTTTTTTTGCATTTCTTTCCTGCCTTTCCCAAGTTTTTAAGGATGGATAAGGATCAAAACCCCATTCTTTCTGGCCATTGAAGCGGTACATTCCGTAATGTAAGTGAGGAGGAAACTTTCCAGCCGTTCCTTTTGGACCGTATCCAGAGCTTCCAACAAAGCCGATTGTGTCGCCTGGTTTGACGACTGAACCTTTTTCAAGGTTTTTTTCAAAGCCGTTTAAATGGGCAAAATAATGGTACGTGTTGTTTAAGTCTCTTATGCCGATTCGCCATCCTCCGTAACGATTCCAACCAATTGTTTCAACAATCCCGTAAGTCGTTGCCCGGACAGGTACGCCGTATCCGGTGAATATATCAGTTCCTTCATGAATGCGGAGCCCGCCCCAGCCACGCCTATCTCCCCATGTATTTTTAAAGTTGTAATTTGCTTGAAGCGGAACAGGGAAGGCATTTTTATCAAGATCAATCGTTCCAAAGTGCTTATATATTTTCGCGTTCCCTGTAATGATGCTAACAATGAGATCCCGTTTGTAATAATCCCATAATCCCATTCGAATATCATCAGGATGCGGCCCATATTTTTGCAAATGATTTGCAAACGTGTACAGGACATCTTCATCGTTTTCTCGATCGGCGATGCCATCTCCATTGCCGTCTAAACCAATTCCGCCGAAAATGCTTATCGTTAATGGATTTGTATCCTTTTGATTTGGATTAATCGGGCCAGTCCATTCATCTGGGGAAAAATAGATTGCGATTTGGCCTTTTTCCTCCGGAATGTTTTTATTTAAACGCCGGGCACTCCGTTCGTATTGATCAACTGCCGCAAAATAAGTCCAATCGATTTGAGTGATGGCTTCCATTTTTTTATAAAGGCTCATGCGTTCCTCTGTATTATTTTTTTCTTCCTTCGCCACTGTTTCGGTCGTTAAAGAAAAAACAAGAAAGACAATGAGGAAAAATTGAAATTTCCTCACAGTATAAGCAACTCCCTTCGTCGGCGACGATTCCGCCACAAGTTGTTCTCCTCTTATTTTGGGTAAAGAACGGGAAAACATGATTTCTTATTTTTGGAAAGAATAAAAAGTTATATTTGCACTTTCGCAAATTGGGACACATCCGGACTCTGGCTTCTATACATTTGGAATAAAAGAGTTTTAATTCACAGTTGGTTTGAATTCGACAAAGAAGCTAGCAAGACACTTCGAAGCTTCCAAGCGACTGAAAGTAAATACAATGATGACCGCTCTCCAGCTTTCTACGTTTAGCCGTTCAAACTCAAAAGACTGCTCATTAAAATTCTTTAGCTTCTTTCATATATCAGGCAATTCATTAGAGGTGTCGATGCTTTTTATGATACATTTGAAACAGCAAATAAATTGATAGTGGGGATTTTATTGTAGCTGGTTGGCTTCATAGATGGATCCTCTTGTCTTAACCATATATAATAAACATAGTAAAGACACCGATTGGAGTGAATCATATGGCGAAACAGCAAGAATATTTGCGGAAGCCTGACTGGTTAAAAATAAAATTAAATACGAACGAAAACTATACAGGCTTAAAGAAAATGATGCGCGAAAAGAAATTACATACCGTCTGTGAAGAGGCGAAGTGTCCGAATATCCATGAATGCTGGGCAGTGAGAAGAACGGCTACTTTTATGATTTTAGGCGAAACATGCACAAGAGCTTGCCGATTTTGCGCGGTCAACACGGGTTTGCCTAACGAACTTGATTGGCAGGAGCCTGAAAGAGTTGCTGAGTCCGTCGAGCAGATGGGGCTAAAACATGTTGTCATTACAATGGTTGCAAGAGATGATTTAAAAGACGGAGGGGCAGCCGTATTAGCTGAAACAGTAAGGGCAATCCGGCGCCGCAATCCATTTTGCAGTGTTGAAGTTTTGCCTTCTGACTTGGGCGGAGTAAGGGAAAACCTGCAAATCGTCATGGACGCAAAACCCGATATTTTAAACCACAACATCGAAACGGTTCGCCGTCTAACAAAAAGAGTAAGAGCGAGAGCAACGTATGAACGTTCACTTGAATTTTTGCGTCGCGCAAAAGAAATGAATCCAAATATTCCAACGAAATCAAGCCTTATGATTGGCCTTGGGGAAACGAAAGAAGAAATCATTGAAACGATGGACGATCTTCGTGCGAACAATGTTGACATTATGACAATTGGCCAATATTTACAGCCGACAAAAAAACATTTAGCCGTTCAAAAATATTGGCACCCGGATGAATTTGCCGAATTAAAAGAAATTGCCATGTCAAAAGGATTCAGCCATTGTGAATCCGGCCCGCTTGTTCGCTCATCATACCATGCCGATGAACAAGTGAAAGCTGCCAATGCACAAGCCAAGTAAAGAGAGCAGGCGTTTCGCTCTCTTTACTTGCAAGGTGGATGTGAAACACATTCACACTTTTTGAACAACCTCTTAAGAAAGGTGGGAGCCGGTTGTGGTCACAATCCAAGGGACTCATTATGAGGTCATTGAAGATGTTAAAGAAGGCTGGAACGAAGAAGCATTCAAAGCCCGTTATAGTGACATTTTAAACAAATACGACTACATTGTCGGCGACTGGGGATACAACCAATTGCGGCTGCGCGGATTTTTTGAAGATCATCACCCGAAAGCGCCGATTGATTCAAAAATCAGCGCTTTATCAGAATATATTTACGAATATTGCAATTTTGGCTGCGCTTTTTTTGTCATTAAAAAAATAAAATAAGCGCCAGTGAAGTGCATCACTCCGCTGGCGCTTGTCCTTTTGTCTCTAATCTCTAAGAAAGGCGCGTTTGCCTTTTTAAAAAATTAAGTATTAAATTGTCTCTTTCGCAAATTTAGACCAATCTGGCTTCTGGCCTCTGACTTCCTAAGAAAGAAAGCGTTAGCGTTTTTCTTAATTTAATAAAGCGGCCGCTCGCTGTCCACTTCTTTATCATCATGGGGCGGATGGGCACCGGGATATTGGCGCGGCAAGTCTTCATGCAATTCCTTGTTTTCATTGGCAAAGTTGCTGATTGCATGTTGATCTTTTCCGAATGGCGTCGATTTTCCAAGCCGCCTGTTAATCGGTGAACCATAAGGCCCTTCAGGAAAGTCTTCTGGAATCACTTCGTTATGCATTTTTTCCACTGGAACAAAGTCGCTGTATTTATTTCGTTCGCCTTTATTGCCTTTTTTGTCCATTTACATTCACCCTTTTGAAGTCATAGTTACGTGATAAACTTCCCAAAAAGGGCTTATTTCATGTAATTAAATTTCAATCACTTCATTAAGGAAGGATCGCAAATCGTGGGCATCTTCTTCATTTAACCGGAAGGTTTCTTCCAAATAGCCTGGTTCTTCAAGGTCATCTCTTCCAATGATCGCAAAGCGGCCGCCTTGAATGTCAAAAACGAGTGATTTGCCAAAATAGCGATCCGTTTTCATAATACCCAAATCAAATCGTTGGTTTTCGCCCATGAAACTGACGAAGCGAGTTTTTGTATCTTCGGTTTCATCATATAAATAAAATCGTTCTTCTCCCATTGCTATCTCCCTTCTACTTTCCTAGACTGTATCATAAATTCAGTTATGCTACACTTATAATATGACAAATGAGATAAGCAGGTGGTATGATGTATTTCGTTGATCGAAAGAAAATTGAAGCAACGCTTGATTATATGGAAAGTTGTCTACAGACAGTAGAGGAAACAGAATCATGGGATTCTAAACTTTCACAGCTTGCCTTTGAACGAATCGCCCATGTCGTCATTGAGTCTGTCATTGATGTTGGCAATGCGATGATCGATGGTTTTATTATGCGCGATCCGGGAAGCTATGAAGATATTATTGATATTTTACTCGATGAAAAAGTGATCGATGAATCAGATGCCAAGATGATCAAAGACTTCGTATCTTACCGTAAGGAAATCGTTAGCTCTTACATAACGATTGATTTTGATGAATTACATGGCAAGGTTTTTGACAATATCGAGGCGCTCAAGAAGTTTCCGTCTAAAATCAGATTTTATTTAACTGAAGAACTTGGTCCCGTTTCTGCTTTCCTGCCTGATGATTCAGAAAGGGAATGATTGTGAAAAACTACAAAGGGTTTTTAATCGATTTAGATGGAACGATATACCGTGGAAAAGAAAGGATTGATTCAGCGGTCGAGTTTGTTCATAAGCTTGCCGAAAAGGGACTTCCTTACCTTTTTGTTACAAATAATTCTTCAAAAACACCTGAACAAGTTGCAAATACGTTGGAAGGCTTTGGCGTATCGGCGACTTCTGAACAAATTATAACGTCCAGCCTGGCGACTGCAGACTATATTTATGAACAAAAGCAGGAAGCAAACGTTTTTATGATTGGAGAAGAGGGCCTGAAAAACGCGCTTGAAAAGAAAGGGTTTGCTTTGAGCGATGAAAATGTTGATTACGTCATCATCGGAATTGATCGCGCCATTACGTACGAAAAACTGGCGAAGGCATGCCTGGCCGTAAGAAATGGGGCCGAGCTGATTTCTACAAATGCGGATAAAGCAATCCCTACCGAGCGCGGGCTCGTCCCAGGAAACGGCGCAATTACATCTGTTGTTTCAACTTCGACGGGAGTTACCCCGATTTTCATTGGGAAGCCGGAACCAATCATCATCGGTCAAGCGTTAAAACGGCTCGGCGTCGGGAAAGAAGATGCAATAATGATTGGAGACAATTATGATACCGATATCCTTGCAGGGATAAATTCTGGACTCGATACGTTGCTCGTCCATACTGGGGTAACGACGAAGGAGCAGCTGCTAGTTGTTAAGAAGCAGCCTACTTATGTATGTGATTCATTGGAAGAGTTTGTTATATGAGCAGTGTAAAAAAGAGGGATTTAGAAAAAGAAAACGCGGCATGAACGAATCTGTTCCATGCCGCTTAGCAATTAAGGTTCGACATTTTTCATCCGGTGTGCAAGCCGGCTTGATGCGGCGGCTGCAATCGCGCCGACAATGTCGTCTAGAAATGTATGGACTTTGCCACTGCTTTTATCGTTTAATTTTTTTAAAATGCCAGGTTTTTGCTTGTCGATATAACCATAATTCGTAAATCCAATCGATCCATACACATTTACAATCGAGAAAGCAACAATTTCGTCAACTCCATATAAACCTTCATCGCGTTTGATTAAATCGAGGAGCGGTTCGCTCAGCATCTCTTTTTCCGCAAGCCTGTCAAGTTCAATACCTGTAATAATGGCATTTTGAACTTCACGTTTCGAAAGGACACGTTCGACATTTTCCCTACACAAATCTAATGTTAAATCAGGGTGGTATTGCTTTTGCAAATAGAAAACAAGTTCAGTAATGTCTTCTATCGTAACGCCGCGTTCTAGCAGCCATCTATGTGCAGCAACTGCAACTGGATCATTTTGCATTGTTTCCCCTCCTTCGTCCAAAAAAACAGTTAGAATATAAAAAAGTATAAATTTGCTGTACCGCAAATTTAGACCAATCTGTCTTCCGGCCTCCTAAGAAAGGATAAATTGGTTCGCCAATTTAAACAAATCCCACCTCTTGCCTCCAAGACAGAAATGATCGTGTTTTTCTTAAATTATATGGAACAGTTAATTCTATTATGAAGAAGTCAAAAGGTTCGTGCAAGAATGGGCAAGTTTTCTTTACGGTGCATAGGTGGATATGCGAAAATAAAGGGAGCTCATCATTAAGGAGGCGTTACATTGAAACCGCTTGTTTACATAACGAGGCTGCTTCCGGAGGAAGCAATTGAAAGTTTAAAAGATGTCGCAACGATAAAAATGTGGGATAAACCTGACATTCCTGTACCGAGGGATGTGTTGCTTTCTGAGGCAAAAGAAGCAACCGCACTCCTAACCATGTTAACGGAACAAGTGGACGAAGAGTTGTTCAACCAAATGAACAATTTAAAAATCGTTGCAAATATGGCCGTAGGATATGACAACATTAATGTTAAGCTCGCTCATGAGAAAGATGTCGTCATTACAAATACACCAGACGTATTAACAGATACGACAGCAGACTTAACGTTTGCCTTGTTGATGGCAACGGCAAGGAAGCTGCCAGAGGCTGCCACCTATATAAAACAGAACCAATGGACAACATGGAGTCCATTTCAGTTGGCGGGAACCGATGTACACCATAAAACAATCGGCATTTTTGGAATGGGGCGGATCGGGGAAGCGGTGGCAAAACGTGCGCGCGGCTTCGATATGACCGTTTTATACCATAACAGAAGCAGGAAGCCCGAAGTTGAGAAAGAACTTGGCGCTACCTATTGCTCGTTCAATGGGTTGCTTGAGCTTTCCGACTTTCTCGTTTGTTTAGCGCCGCTCACAGAAGAAACGAAAGGAATCTTCAATGAAAATGCATTTCAAAAGATGAAGCAATCAGCCATCTTCATTAACGCCTCAAGAGGAGCATTGGTCAATGAAGAAGCATTGTACCATGCGTTAACGAATGGAGAAATCAGAGGTGCTGGGCTTGATGTCTTTGAGAAGGAACCCGTGTCCGCGGATCATCCGCTTGTTAAGCTTGATAATGTCGTTGCCCTTCCGCATATTGGAAGTGCTTCCTACGAAACAAGAATGAAGATGGCGACACTCGCGGCAAACAATATTTATGCTTTTCTAAAAGAAGGAAAGGCCATTACGCCCGTTTATTAATTGTCGATAAATTTCCTCTTGCCACGTAACGAAAAGCTTACTATAATGTTCCTATTGAGTCCGTTTGGGAAAAACAATTGTTCTTTCCAGGAAAACAAAGGGAGTGTACAGACTTGGAACAACAGGTAAATGTCGGATTGCTCGGATTTGGAACAGTCGGAAGCGGTGTTGTCCGAATTATTGAAGCGCATCAAGAGCAGCTTCTGCACCAAGTGGGCTGTCCGGTTCAAGTAAAAAAAATATTAGTCAAGGATTTTGAAAAAAAACGCGATGTTAAGGTTGATCCGTCCATTTTAACGAATTGCCCTGAAGATATTATTGATAACCCCGAAATTGATGTTGTGATCGAAGTGATTGGGGGGATAGATGAAACAAAAAAATATATTTTAACAGCTTTGAAAAATAAAAAACATGTGGTAACAGCAAATAAAGATTTAATGGCGCTACACGGCGGAGAACTGCTTGCCGCCGCGACAGAAAACGGCTGTGACTTATTTTACGAGGCAAGCGTCGGAGGCGGTATTCCGCTTATCCGAAGCCTTGTTGAAGGTTTGTCATCTGATCGGATTACAAAAATGATGGGAATCATCAATGGAACGACAAATTATATTTTAACAAAAATGAGCAAAGAAAAAGCTTCGTATGAAGATGTTTTAAAAGAAGCCCAAAAACTTGGCTTTGCAGAGGCCGATCCAACGGCTGATGTGGAAGGCCTTGACTCAGCAAGGAAAATGGTGATTCTAAGTACGCTCGGTTTTTCAATGAAGATCCATTTGGATGATGTAACAGTCGAAGGAATTTCAAAAGTCGGTTTAGATGATATCGAATATGCAAAGCAGTTTGGTTATACAATAAAGCTGATTGGAATTGCCCAACGCGACAACGGGCGAGTAGAGATTAGTGTTCAGCCAACACTGTTGCCCCACGCTCATCCGCTTGCTTCGGTAAATGACGAGTTTAACGCCGTTTATGTTTACGGCGAAGCGGTTGGGGAAACGATGTTCTACGGACCAGGAGCAGGCCAGCTGCCGACAGCGACAGCGATTGTGTCTGATCTCATTGCGGTTGTAAGAAATATGCGGCTTGGCGTCAACGGAAAAAGCGTCATTTTGCCTCAATTTGATAGACAGTTAAAGGAAAAGGATGAAATTCACTCAAAGTATTTCCTTCGCTTTCAAGTGAAGGATGAAGCTGGTGCCTTTTCGAAAATCTCCTCACTTTTTGCAGAGCATCATATCAGCCTTGAAAAATTATTGCAAGAACCATTGGATAAAAATGGCATGGCCCAAGTCGTTATCGTTACACACAAGACAAACAAACAGGCTTACGAAGAAGTTTTAATAAAATTACGCGACCTTGATGTCGTTTATGAAGTGAAAAGCAGCTATAGGGTAGAAGGGGAGTAAAATTGTGAAGTGGAATGGACTAATTGAACATTATAAAGACTATTTACCCGTAACAGACAAAACACCAATGCTAACGTTAAAAGAAGGCAATACCCCGCTCATCCGCCTTGAACGGTTGTCAGAGGAATGGGGCGTTGATTTGTATGTAAAATATGAAGGCGCCAATCCGACTGGTTCATTTAAAGACAGAGGAATGGTCATGGCTGTTGCAAAGGCGAAAGAAGAAGGATCGAAAGCAATCATTTGCGCTTCAACCGGGAATACATCTGCCGCAGCGGCGGCATATGGCGCTCGCGCAGGATTACGGACGGTCATTGTCATTCCAGACGGCAAAATTGCCCTCGGCAAGCTTGCGCAAGCCATGGTTTTAGGTGCTGAGATTTTTGCGATTAAAGGGAACTTCGACCAAGCGCTTCAAATGGTTCGGAAAATAAGCGAAACGGAGCCGATTACACTAGTAAACTCAGTCAATCCTTACAGGCTGGAAGGTCAAAAAACCGCGGCATTTGAAATTTGCGATGAACTTGGCGACGCGCCTGACGTTCTTGCCATTCCCGTCGGTAACGCAGGCAACATCTCTGCTTACTGGAAAGGTTTTAAAGAATATCATCATGCCAAAGGAACAAAGCTTCCAGAAATGCGCGGTTTTGAAGCAGAAGGAGCTGCAGCCATCGTACGCAACAAAGTAATCGAAGAACCAGAAACAATTGCAACAGCCATTCGTATCGGCAATCCTGCGAGCTGGCATCTTGCGGTTGATGCTGCTGCATCATCTAACGGAAAAATTGATGAAGTAAGCGACGAAGAAATCCTTGAAGCTTATAAACTGATTACAAGAAAAGAAGGCATTTTTGCTGAACCCGCATCCTGTGCTTCACTTGCAGGCGTTAAAAAGCAACTTGACACAGGTGAAATTAAAAAAGGTTCCAGAATTGTTGCAGTGCTAACGGGAAACGGATTAAAAGATCCGACGACTGCGATGGAAGCAATCGAAGTGAAACCTACATTAATTGAAAACGATGAAAAAGCATTAGCCGCAAGCTTAAGAGCGGGGACGGATGCATGAGAAAACTGCGAATCAAAGTCCCTGGGAGTACCGCAAACTTAGGGCCTGGATTTGACTCCGTTGGTTTAGCGGTTGATCGCTTTCTGCTGATTGAAGCTGCACCATCAAAACAGTGGGAGTTTATTTACCGGACGCCGGGATTTGAAAGCATCCCAACGGACGAAGAGAACTTAATTTTCAAGGCGGCTGCTTTTACCGCAAGGCAATCAGGCGTTCAAAAAGAGGTCCCAGCCTGCAAGCTTCATGTGGATTGTGAGCTACCGCTTGCGAGCGGGCTTGGAAGCAGTGCAGCCGCCATTGTCGCAGGAATCGAACTTGCTGACCAACTGCTTGATTTGTCATTATCAAAAAAAGAAAAAGCAAGGATTGCAAGCATTTACGAAGGCCATCCTGACAATGTATCCGCATCAGTCTATGGCGGCCTTATCGTTGCGAGCCACAGTGAAAAGGATACGATTGTCGTTCCGTGCGGGATTCCAAATATTGATATGGTGATCATGACACCTACAAATCAATTAATGACAAGCGAATCAAGGGAAGTACTCCCATCAACACTCACTTATCAGGATAGTATCCAGGCTTCAAGCGTGGCGAATGTGCTTATTGCGGCATTATTAAAAGGCGATCTCAAAACAGCGGGAAAAATGATGAAAGATGATTTATTTCACCAACCTTATCGTTCGGAAATTATTCCAGATTTGCCCCTTATTACAGCATTTGGTGAAAAGAACGGATTAGAAGGTGTTGCTTTAAGCGGTGCGGGCCCTTCGATCATGTGCTACACAGCAAAAGGAAAAGGCTTGGCTGCTATTGAGAAATTGAAACATGCTTATCCTTCATACAATTGCCAATTACTAGCCCCATCAAAAGAAGGGGCGACAGTTACGATATTAAAAAATTCTTTTTCGTAATTTTAAACAAAACAAAAAGAACCGTGCTCTTCTCAGTAAAGGGTACGGTTCTTTATAAGCTAAAGCTATTTTATATGTCTTTAAGACGCACGATTAGAATACTTGCTCTAATTCCTTCACGCCGGGAACTTCTTCAAGCAACGCGCGCTCAATTCCCGCTTTTAAAGTAATCGTGGAGCTTGGGCAGCTTCCGCATGCGCCCATAAGACGCACTTTTACGATTCCATCTTCAACATCTACGAGTTCAACGTCGCCTCCGTCACGGAGCAAAAACGGACGAAGTTTATCTAAAACCTCTTGCACTTGTTCATGCAACAACATCCACCCCTTTCTTACTTCTTATTATAATCGGTTTGATTCAAAAAATCTATATTAAACGTTGCTGCGCTTATAAAGCCAAAGCACTCCCGATTTAAGCAGTCTAGCCACTCTGCCTGTAAGTGACGTGCCTCCCATGACTCCAAAACCGCTTTTTGTTCCAAGCGAACCAAGGACGCCCTTTAGCTTAATAGGCGGCAGTTCGGCCAGCTCCTCACCGTTCCAACGTTTTATCATCACTGAGACAATCTGCTCAGCCTGCTCTTCAGCGAGTTGGGCGCTAGGTGAGTGGGGAAGGCTGGCACAATCACCGACAACATAAACGTTTGGATAGGCTGGGATATAATGGTGCGGCGAAAGAACAATTCGATGATATCTGTCTTTTTCAACCTGTAATTCCCGCACAAGGTGATGGGGCTGGATGCCGGCTGTCCAGACGATCGCATCAACTTCAATTGGTTCGCCATTATTATACAGTTTGTTTTTTTTCACCTTTGTAATGTTTGATTCATTTATAATTTTTACATCGTGTTCAATAAACCACTTTTCTACATAGCTGCTTAATCGCTCGCTGAAATCCGACAAAATTCTTTTTCCGCGATCATACAATTGAATGGTTAAGTCAGGGCGACTTTCACGAAGTTCACTCGCCATTTCAACGCCGCTTAACCCGCCGCCCACAATTGCAACTATGCCATTCGGGGGCAAGTTGCTTAACACTTGTGATGTTTGTCTTGCCCCATCAATCGATTGAATACTTAATGTAAATTCATCAGCTCCGGGAACATCATGATACTTATCTTCGCTGCCGAGCCCTATCACGAGTTCATCGTAGGCAAGAGGTTCATCTCTGTCTTTTATTTCAATTTGATTATTCTCTAAATCAATGTTTGTCACTTCTCCAAAGACAAAGGAAAATTTAGGATGTTGAGGATATGCAACACGCACATCTTGGTCAGAAATTGTCCCTGCCGCAAGCGCATAATATTCTGTTTTCATACAATGAAAAGGTTCACGATCCACTAAAATAATTTCAAGATCGATTGGAAGATAAGATGATAAAAGACGCTGCAGAATTCGTAATCCGCCATAACCACCACCGAGTATAACCAATCTTCTCATATTACCGTTCTCCTTTGCCCAACTTTGTTAAAAATTTGTTAAAAAAATGATCAAATAAGTTCTATTTTGTCTTGATTCCATTCATTAGATTCGTCTAAAGTATAACGAACCTTTATACAGTTTACAACAATACAGGTTGTAAAATAATTGACGGGGGCAAAGGGAAAAGTTAGGATAAGGAGTGGAAGACAAGAGGTGAACCATATTGAATCCAATCATCGAATTTTGTATTAGCAATTTAGCGAGCGGTTCCCAGAGAGCGAGAGAGATCTTAGAAAAAGACCCAAACCTCGACATTATCGAATATGGCTGTCTAAGCAATTGCGGGTTATGCTATGACAATTTATACGCACTGGTGAACGGTGAAGTGGTAACAGGAGAAACTCCTGAAGAGCTCGTTGATAATATATACGAATATTTAGAGGAAAATCCAATGTTTTAATTTCTTGAGCAAAATGCAAAAGATTTTGTATACTATAGATAGGAAACTTTTATATTCATTTGGAAAGGAGCGATTATCGTGATTGTGACATTAACTGAACCCGCAGCTAACCGCATTAAAGAAATGATGGAACAGGAAAATGAACAGGATTCATTTTTGCGCATAGGAATCAAAGGCGGTGGATGTACCGGTTTATCATATGGCATGGGATTTGATACGGAAGTAAACGACGGTGATGAGCAGTTTGAATCAAACGGCATCAAAGTGATTGTTGACGTAGATAGTGCGCCCGCGCTAAAAGGAACCGTCATTGATTTCAAACAAAACATGATGGGCGGCGGATTCACCATCGACAATCCGAACGCCATCGCTTCCTGTGGGTGCGGCTCATCGTTTCGAACAGCGACAAATGCCGGCACGCCTACAAGCGATTGTTAATCATGTTATCATTTCTCCCTTAATCGGAAAGATTAAGGGTTTTTTACTTTTCATCAGATTCTGGGTTGAAAAAGCTAGGAAAAAAGAATACTATTGATATGGGACGAATTGTGAAAATTTAGCAACATATTTCGGTAATCGTTGAAAAATTCGTTAAGGTGGATGTGATTTGATTGAGTAGACCTAAAATTGTAATACTTGGCGCTGGATACGGCGGAATCATGACAGCGGTGCGTTTGCAAAAACAGACAAATGCAAACGAAGCAGAAATCATCCTTGTCAATAAACATAACTACCACTATCAGACAACATGGCTCCATGAGCCGGCGGCTGGAACGATGCATCATGACCGGACGAGGATTATGATTAACGATGTGGTGGATGAGAATAAGGTTAATTTTGTTCAAGATACAGTCGTAGAAATTAAACGCGAAGAGCAAAAAGTCATTCTTGAAAACGGAGAATTAGATTACGATTATCTTGTCATTGCACTCGGTTTTGAACCTGAAACGTTCGGCATTAAAGGGTTAAAAGAAAATGCGTTTAGCATTAGGAACATTGACTCGGTTAGAAAAATTCGCGAGCATATCGAGTATCAATTTGCAAGCTATAATAATGATAAAGAGAAGAAAAAGGAAAGGCTTACATTAATCGTTGGCGGTGCCGGCTTCACAGGAATTGAATTTATCGGTGAACTCGCGGATCGTGTTCCAAAGCTGTGCAACGAATTTGATATTGATCGCAGCAACGTTCGAATCATCAACGTTGAAGCCATGCCGACACTTTTGCCAGGATTTGATCCAGAGCTTGTCGAGTATGCGAAAAATATTCTAGAAAGAAAAGGCGTTGAATTTAAGCTCGGTACAATGATTAAAGAATGCACCGAAGAAGGCGTTATTTTATCTAAGGATGACCAGGTAGAGGAGATTAAATCAAACACAGTTGTATGGACGGGCGGTGTACGCGGCAACTCCATTGTGGAGAACTCTGGATTCGAAGCGATGCGCGGCCGTGTAAAGGTTAATAAAGACTTGCGCGCGCCTGGCTATGACAATGTATTTGTTGTTGGCGACTGTGCGCTAATCATTAATGAAGAAAATGATCGACCATATCCACCTACAGCACAAATCGCGATTCAAGAAGCATATACATGTGCAACCAACCTTTTGAGACTCATTCGCGGCAATGAAGAACTTGCATCATTTAAACCTGATATCAAAGGAACCGTTGCTTCTTTAGGTGAAGGAGAAGCAATCGGGACTGTTGGAAATAAGAAACTTTACGGAAGCACGGCTTCAGCAATGAAAAAAATCATCGATAACCGCTATCTATTCCTGCTCGGTGGCCCAGGGCTTGTTCTGAAGAAAGGGAAACTTAAATTATTTTAAATGATCAAGGCATCAGAAACTTTTGATGCCTTCATTGTAATTAAGAATGGATAAAACCAGATCTGCTCTTTCCAATGTTAAACGAGTTTAACCTCTGATTCATGCGTAGCTGGTATTCTTAACTGTTGCAAAATCGTGTCTTTCGTTGACGGCTATTCCCCTTTCGAGTAAACTGAAAAATGATATGGGGGTGAAGCGTTTTGCAACTGCCACAACTAATTATATCGATGTTATTATTCCTCGTTCTTTTTTTTGGGATTGGTTTTATATTAAATATGCTTCTGCGTTCAACGTGGATTATGGCAGTCGTCTATCCGTTAATTGTTGTCATGATTGTCGATAATGTTCGGTTTTATGAATATGTAACAAATCCGGGCCCAGCTTTTTCGGATTTAGCCGCTCGCCTGACCGGCCTTGCCGTTGCTGACATTTTAATCTTGTCATTTGGTTTCATCGGTACGATTATTGCAGGCATCGCCATTCGGATGCTGAGGGTTAGAGGATATCAGATGTTTTAAGCTCTTTTTGCTATAGACGCAAAGAGGGTTTTTTTATCGTATTTAGGCGAGAAGACTCCATCCTCAGCGAAGCAGGGTGGAGATGAATCGCCTTCG
>NZ_QCZG01000012.1 GCF_003097615.1 Pueribacillus theae | reverse complement strand
TTTGTTTAGTTTTCAAAGAACGATTTTTTATTCCGTCGCTCTTAATGGCGACTTTTATATAATAACAGGCTGTAGACGATTTGTCAACAACTTTTTCTATTGTTTTTCTATATTATCAATGCCGCTTGAAGCAGCATATGTAACTATACTACAGTCATTAAAACTGCGCAATAGTATATTTTTTGGAATGTCTGCCAAAATACAGAGGCAGACATTCTCTTAATCTTGCGGGCGCATTTGTGGAAATAACAAGACATCACGAATAGATGGTGAATTTGTTAAAAGCATAACAAGGCGATCAATGCCGATGCCAAGCCCACCTGTTGGCGGCATACCATATTCAAGTGATTCTAGGAAATCCTCATCCATCAAATGTGCTTCATCGTTTCCTTGAGCACGCTCTTTGACTTGGGCTTCAAATCGTTCACGTTGATCGATCGGATCATTTAGTTCACTAAACGCATTCGCATGTTCTCTGCCTACGATAAACAATTCAAAACGATCCGTGAAACGCGGATCTTGTTTATTTTTCTTTGCAAGCGGAGAAATCTCAACAGGGTGACCGTAAATAAAGGTAGGCTGTATCAGTTTTTCCTCAACGAGTTGTTCAAAAAATTCATTAACAATATGCCCGTATGTCATAGTTTCTTGGATTTGAACGCCGTAATCTTTTGCTAACTGTTTTGCCTGCTCGTCCGATACATTGTTCCAGAAATCGACACCTGTATATTGCTTAATCGCATCAACCATGTGAAGGCGTGTCCACTTTGGCATCAGATCAACTTCGTATTCGCCATATGGAATGGTTGTCGTGCCAAGCACTTCCTGCGCAATATGAGCAATTAAGTTTTCAGTTAATTCCATAATGTCTTGGAAATCAGCATATGCCTCATACAATTCAATCATTGTAAATTCAGGGTTGTGCCTAGTTGAGACTCCTTCATTCCTAAACACTCGCCCAATTTCGTATACTTTTTCAAAACCACCGACGATAAGACGCTTTAAGTGCAGTTCAATGGCAATTCGCATATAAAGATCGATATCAAGTGCGTTATGATGGGTAATGAATGGCCTTGCTGCCGCTCCTCCAGGAATCGAATGCATCATTGGCGTTTCAACTTCGAGATACCCATGGTCATCTAAATATCTTCTCATGGATTGAATAATTTTGCTTCGGGCAATGAACGTTTTCTTTACCTCTGGGTTCATGATTAAATCAACGTAACGTTGGCGATAACGCTGTTCAACATCTTTTAAACCGTGAAACTTATCTGGCAATGGACGCAATGCCTTTGATAAAATAAGAAATTGGTTCGCACGAATCGACAGTTCACCAACCTTGGTTTTAAAAACCCGTCCCGTTATAGCGACGATATCCCCAATATCAATCGTATTGAAAACCTCATATTGGTCATCACCGACAGCATCTTTTCTTACATAAATTTGAATTTGGCCAGTAAGATCTTGAATATGAGCAAAACCGGCTTTTCCTTTACCGCGCTTTGTCATCACTCTTCCAGCAACTTTAATTTCTTCAGATACTTCTTCTAGCTCCTCTTTCGTCATATGTTCAAACGCTTTTTTAATATCATCAGTTGTGTGGGTCCTTTCGAACCGCATACCAAAAGGATCGATGCCTTTTTCCCTCAAAGATTTCATTTTCTCGCGACGAACGATCAGTTGATCGTTCAATTCTGTATCTTGGCTCATGGGCTCACTCCTAAATGTCATTGGCTACACTGCCTCAGCTTCCTGGTCATCCCTCAATTGGTCCACATAATCATAGAGCACAGCAGTGAGTTCACCTTTCGTTTCTATTTCATTGATTTTTCTTCTAATTTTTGCATTTCCGCGCAAGCCTTTCAAATACCAGGCAGCATGTTTGCGCATTTCCATGACAGCAATCTTCTCACCTTTTAGCCGAATTAAGCGTTCAAGATGGAGAAGACACACTTCTATTTTTTCCGATGGGGTAGGCATCGGTGGTATCTCCCCAGTTTCTAAGTACTGGATCGTTTGGTAAAGCATCCAAGGGTTCCCCAATGCTCCACGACCGATCATAACACCGTCAACACCTGTTAAGTCAAGCATTCTTTTCGCATCCATCGGTGTGACGACATCTCCATTTCCGATAACAGGGATCGATACGGCATCTTTTACTTGTTTAATAATGTCCCAATTCGCTTTGCCTTCATACATTTGCACACGGGTACGGCCATGAACCGCAACAGCTGCACCGCCTGCAGCCTCCACAGCTTTTGCATTGTCAACGGCATAAATATGGTCCTCATCCCAGCCAATTCGCATTTTTACTGTAACAGGCATATCCACTGCATTCACAACAACCTTAACCATTTCATAAATTTTATCTGGATCAAGAAGCCACTTTGCTCCTGCATCACATGAAGTAATCTTAGGAACAGGGCACCCCATGTTAATGTCGATGATATCGGCATTTGTTGCTTTCTCAACATAACGGGCGGCACCAACCAGCGTTTCTTTCTCCCCACCGAAAATTTGCAAGCTGAGCGGCTTTTCACGTTCATCAACGTAAAGCATCCTTAACGTTTTTTCATTTTCGTGCAGGATCGCTTTGTCACTGACCATCTCTGCACATACAAGGCCTGCGCCAAACTCCTTTGCAATCAAACGAAATGCCGGATTGCACACACCGGCCATCGGAGCTAACACGACCTGATTCTTCATCGTAATGTCACCAATTTTAAGCATTCTCTCACCTTCTATCTAGATGATATTCAAGCACTTACTATATAGAAAAAAGTCCATATTCCCCTGACTCATTTTTCTTCTTCCACAACCTGACGCCATCATTTAATACCTTCTCATCAGTCATTTCGGCTGAATCGTTAAACAAACAAGAAGATAAATGCGGCGCCAACTCAAATAGAGGAATTAAAACAAAACCGCGCTCCTTCATGCGCGGATGGGGAATAATTAACCGTTCCGATTTCACCGTTTCTTGATTATAAAGCAAAATGTCAAGATCAATCGTTCGTGGGCCCCATTTTATTTCTCTCGTCCGCCCAAGTTTATCTTCAATTTTTTGTAAAGAAGCCAAAAGTTCAAGTGGCTGCAGGCTCGTTTCAATCTCTGCCACCATATTTAAAAAAGCAGGCTGTTCGGTAAATCCAACAGGGTCCGTTTCATAAATTGAAGACACATCACGTACTAACATAGCGGAATCGTTACCCAATGCTTTCAATGCTTTATATAAATATTCATCACGGTTTCCGATGTTAGAGCCGAGACCAATATATGCAATTGCCATTACACAGAACGGCTCCTCATGATTTCAACAGCCACTGATTCATAATGCCCCGGAATTGGTGGATCAGGTTTTACGACTTTTACAGTAACGTTTTCAATGAACGAAAATTCGTTTAAAAGCGAAGATGAAATTTCTTCAGCAAGCGTTTCGACAAGATTACGCGGTTCGCCTTCCATAATACTCTTCACCAAATCGTGAACAGCCCCATAATCAATTGTATCATTTAGGTTGTCACTTTTTGCAGATTTGCTTAAATCCATTTCCATGATTAGATCGACATAAAATCGCTGCCCAAGCTTGGTTTCTTCGGGGTAGACTCCGTGATATCCATAAAACTCCAATTGATTCATCATAATTTTATCCATTAGCCTCTCCGCCTCTCAACATGGCATCCATCATCTTTGCCATCTTGGCAATCGGCTTCACATCATGAACGCGTACAATCTGACAGCCCTTTTCGATCCCGAGGCATACGGTTGCGCCTGTTCCTTCCATTCGTTCTTTCGGAGGCAAATTCAAGGCTTGGCCAATCATTGATTTGCGCGATGTTCCTAACAAGACAGGATACCCCATCTTCGTTATAACATCCAAGTTCCGCATCGTTAGTAGGTTATGTTCATACGTTTTACCAAAGCCGATGCCAGGATCCAGAATGATATTTTCATGAGGAACCCCTGCAGATACTGCAATTTCAATACTTTCATTTAAATCCTGTACAATTTCATCCAATAGGTTATCATACTTCGCCTTTTCACGATTGTGCATTAAAATAATTGGTGCATTATATTTGGCGGCAACTGATGCCATTCTCGGATCTTTTTTTGCCCCCCAAATGTCATTTATCATATCTGCACCCGCTTCAATTGCTTTTTCCGCTACTTCAGCTTTATACGTATCGATTGATATTGGAACATCAACCGCTTTTCTAACTTCCGTTAAAGCCGGGATGACTCGGTTTAATTCCTCTTCGGCAGTGATTTTTTGAGATCCCGGTCGCGTCGATTCACCCCCAATATCAATGATATCAGCACCGTCTCTCACTAATTCAATGGCATGATTTACAGCCGAGTCAACAGAAACGAATGAGCCACCATCCGAAAATGAATCCGGAGTTACATTTAGAATCCCCATAATATAGGTTCGTTCATTTAAGTCAATCGACTTATTGTTTATTTTTAAAATCCCGTAAAAAGGCTTATTTGCAACATTCAGCACCGGGTTCACTCCTTCTACTGAGTTGTTTATACGACCATAATTCCGTTCGGCAAATTTTGTAATCATTCAACAAAATTTGCGTGATTTCCCCACTATTCCCCGGGAAATTTATATTTTCGACGCTTGCAAAGGGGACAATTTCCTGAATGGAGTTTGTCATAAATGCTTCATCGGCTGACAGTAGACTTGAAGGTTCAAAAGAGCCTTCACAAATGAAGAGGTTTCTCTTCTTTAGAAGTTCAATTACAAATTGGCGGGTAATGCCATTTAAAATCCCCGTTTCGACTGAAGGGGTGTAAACAATCCCATCTTTTGCCCAAAATATATTCGAAACGATGCCTTCTGCGAGTTTCCCCTCTTCATTTAGGAAAATGCCTTCTTTTTTTATATCATTCCCTATTTCCCGCTTTGCGAGCATATTGTTTAAGAAATGATGGGATTTCAATCGTTTTACAGCCTCCGGCGAGTTTCGCGCTGTTTTTAAAATGATGCCTTCCTTTTCATCACGGGATGGAGAAGGCAACGGCTTGACAAAAATAATAACAGTTGGATTTGTATAATCGTCCGCGTTCAGCCCTAGTTCATGAACACCGGCGGAGACATTTATCCGGACATAAGCATCGTTCATTTTGTTGGAAATTAAAAGTTCCTGAATATCCTCAAACCACTCTTCTTTCTTTTTATTTAGTTGTATGCCAATCATTTTGAGTCCTTCGTTTAAACGGTCTATGTGGTCATAAAAAAGAAAAGGATGGCGATGATAGATCCTTATCGTTTCAAACAGGCCAATGCCATATAAAAAACCGTGGTCATATGGGGATATACGTGCGTCTTCTTTTTTAATGATGTTCCCGTTTAAACTGATGTACATACTTTCCCTGTCTCCTCTTTACTAAAGGCGATCAAACGATAACTTGCCGGCATGATTTACCTTCTGAAAATCGGCCTTGCTATAAAAAACTCATTCTTTCCATATTGTACATGATAATTGCTATTTCTTCACGTAAAAAAAAGCCCTCAAAATGAGGACTTCGCCTTTTACTCTTCATCAAATTGATAAAGAGGAGTACTTAAATAGCGTTCACCATTGCTTGGAATGATGGCAAGAACCTTTTTTCCCTTTCCAAGTTGTTTTGCTACATCGACTGCAACTTTAATTGCCGCTCCTGAAGAAATTCCGCCGAGCACGCCTTCTTCCCTTGCGGCACGGCGGGCGTATTCAAACGCGTCTTCTGTCGTTACTGTAGCCACTTCGTCATAAATCGATGTATCTAAAATTTTCGGAACAAACCCTGCACCGATTCCTTGAATTTTGTGAGGGCCTTTTTTCCCTTCTGAAAGAACCGGAGAGTCTTTTGGCTCCACCGCATAAATTTTAACATTTGGAAATTTTTCTTTAATGACTTTGCCGGCACCAGTAATCGTACCGCCTGTTCCGATTCCGGCTACAAACGCGTCAAGAGAATCCATTTGTTCGACAATTTCTTTTCCGGTTGTGCGCTCATGGATTTCAGGATTGGCTTCGTTTTCAAATTGCTGTGGCATAAAATAGCCTTTTGACTTAGCTAGTTCTTCCGCTTTGCTGATCGCTCCACCCATTCCATCGGCTCCCGGCGTTAGCACAAGCTCCGCACCGTAAGCACGTAGAAGGTTGCGGCGTTCCATACTCATCGTATCCGGCATGACGAGAATTGCTCGATATCCTTTCGCCGCCGCAACCATGGCAAGGCCTATACCTGTGTTACCGCTCGTCGGTTCGATAATCGTGTCCCCTGGTTTTAATTTTCCGCTTTTTTCTGCTGCTTCCACCATTGCCAAGGCAATTCTATCTTTCACACTGCTTCCAGGGTTCATGTACTCCAATTTCAAATAAACTTCAGCATCGTTTTCACCAGTCAAATGATTAAGCTTAACAATCGGGGTATTGCCAATTAAGTCGGTGATTGAATTTGCAATTGCCATTAAGATCACTCCTTAATACCAAGTATATTCATTGGATTTGTTAAGTTAAAGATTACCAAATCCATATCACCGTGTCAATATTCATTTACTTTGTTCATAAAGTTCTTCCAGTTCTTTTTTCGTAAAGTGATGCTTTTGATTGCAAAAATGGCAAACCGTTTCTGCTTCCCCGTCTTCTTCAATCATCGCTTTGATCTCATCTTTTCCTAGTCCTATGATTGCGTTTGCTATTCGCTCCTTTGAGCAATTGCATTTAAAAGAAATCGGTTTTTTGTCTAAAATTTTTACATTTTCCTTTTCTAAAATGGCATAAAGGATCTCTTCAGGCGGCATTTCCTGCTCAATCATTTTTGAAACTGGCGGAATTTGCTGCAAGCGCTTTTCCAAAAAAGTAATGATCTCTTCTTCCGCACCCGGCAGTAATTGAATCATAAATCCCCCAGCAGCTAATATACTATTGTCAGGATTAACTAAAACGCCCACTCCGACAGACGATGGCACCTGTTCGGAAGCGACATAATAATAGGTGAAATCTTCACCAAGCTCACCGGAAACAATTGGAACCTGTCCTGTAAACATTTCCTTCATTCCTAAATCTTTCACAACAGAGAGAAACCCTTCGGTTCCCACTGCTCTTTTTACATCGAGTTTACCTTCCGCATTTAGATCGAAATGAACATGGGGATTCGACACATAGCCCCTTGCTTCGCCGTGTGCATTCGCATCAATAATAAGCACGCCAATTGGGCCGCCGCCTTCGATTTTTACCGTTAGTTTGTTATCATTTTTCAATGTAGCTCCCATCATTGTAGTCGCAGTGAGTGCACGGCCTAAAGCGGCAGATGCAGTCGGCCATGTTCCATGTCTTTTTTGTGCTTCTGAAACCATTTCCGTTGACCGAATGGCATAAGCCCGCACTTTATCATCATAAGCAAGTGCCTTTACTAAATAATCAGACATCTGTTTGCTCCTAACATTTAGTGGTTTTTCACGAAAATTAAATAAAGCCCTTTTAATGTTAAAAATGGATCGACATGATCAATGATATCTGTGCCTTGTGCAATAAGAGAAGCCAGTCCGCCTGTTGCAATGATTTTAGGGTCTGTATTAAATTGTTTTTTTATGCCATTCACAATGCCTTCAACTTGTCCGACATACCCATAAAATATACCGGATTGCATCGCGCTGACCGTATTTCGCCCAATAACCATATCAGGTTTCGTTATTTCAATCCGCGGCAATTTAGCTGCATACGTGAACAGGGCTTCTGTTGAAATTTTAATTCCGGGTGCAATGACACCGCCCATGTAATGTTTTTTTTCATTCACATAGCAGAAGGTTGTTGCCGTCCCAAAATCTACAATAATTAATGGGCAATCGTACATATCAATGGCAGCGACTGCATTTACAATACGATCGGCACCAACCTCTCTCGGATTTTCATATTTGATGTCGAGCCCTGTTTTTATCCCTGGTCCGATTATAAGCGGATCGACGTGAAAATATTTTTTGCACATAAGCTCTAATGAAGACATAATTGGAGGAACAACAGACGAGATAATAATGCCTTTAATATCATTGAAAACGATGTTTTCACTGCGGAATAATTCTTTTATGATCATGGCATACTCGTCTTCTGTCTTTTGCTGGCTTGTCCCTATACGCCAATGTTTGTGCAGCTCTCCATTTTTAAAAACTCCCAATACAATATTTGTATTCCCCACATCGAGCACAAATATCAATTTACTCACACCCCATCCATATAAATACAAACTGAATTAAAGTACGTGTTCAAACCGGACTTATTGAACAACCATATATATGTGATTAGTTTATACTACCTCGATCAAAAAAAAAAGATGTCCCTTGGAAAGGGCACCTTTTTTCGATAAGAATCATTTATCTTCAGATGGTTTGTCGTCTTCGTTTAATGACTCTGCATCGTCTTTTTTCGTATTGATATTTACTTTTACGTCACTGTCATCTTCTTTACTTGCTGAGCGCTCTGGAAGACGGCCGTGTTCCATTAATGATTTAATCTGTTCTGCATCCAGTGTTTCCATCTTTTTAAGCGTCTCGGCAATTAAGATAAGCTTATCTTGGTTTTCGGTAAGGATTTGTTTACAGCGATCGTACGCTTCAGTGATAATTTTTTGGACTTCAATGTCGATTAGACGGGCAAATTCATCACTATAATTTTGTTCACTTTGAATATCCCTGCCTAAAAACACTTGCCCACCTTGGCCTGTACCAAACTGCATCGGCCCAAGCCTCTCGCTCATCCCGAATTCAGTGACCATTCTTCTTGCAATATCCGTAACGCGTTGGAAATCGTTGCTTGCTCCTGTACTTACTTCGTTAAACGTAATCTCTTCAGCAACTCTCCCACCCAACAAACCGATGATTTTATCAATCAACTCAGGCTTCGTCATAAAATAGCGATCCTCTTTCGGGAGCGTAACGGCATATCCACCTGCTTGCCCGCGAGGTACAATCGTTACTTTATGAACCACGTCGGCATTATCGAGCTTCATGCCGATAACGGTATGTCCTGCTTCATGGTACGCAACAATGTTTTTCTCTTTTTCGGAAATGACACGGCTCTTCTTAGCGGGACCGGCAATGACACGGTCCGTCGCTTCATCAATATCGTCCATATCAATCAGTTTTTTATTTTGTCTTGCCGCGACAAGCGCTGCTTCATTTAATAGGTTTTCAAGATCCGCCCCTGAAAATCCGGGCGTGCGCATCGCAATCGTTTCTAAGCTTACATCATCAGCAAGCGGTTTATTGCGTGCATGGACTTTAAGCACTGCTTCCCGGCCTTTCACATCAGGACGGCCGACAGGGATTTGCCGGTCAAAACGTCCTGGCCTGAGAAGCGCAGGATCAAGAATATCCGGACGGTTCGTCGCAGCGATAATAATGATGCCTTCGTTTGCATCAAATCCGTCCATTTCAACGAGCAATTGGTTCAATGTTTGCTCACGCTCATCATGGCCTCCGCCAAGGCCTGCCCCGCGCTGGCGTCCAACTGCATCAATCTCATCTATAAAAATGATACAAGGTGCGTTTTTCTTCGCATTTTCAAATAAATCCCGTACACGCGATGCACCAACACCAACAAACATTTCAACGAAGTCCGAACCACTGATTGAGAAAAACGGGACGCCGGCTTCACCGGCTACTGCCCTTGCTAGGAGCGTCTTACCTGTACCTGGAGGCCCCACTAAAAGGACACCTTTCGGAATTCTGGCACCTAACGCAGAAAACTTGCGCGGATCTTTTAAGAAGTCAACAACCTCAACAAGCTCCTGCTTTTCTTCGTCTGCGCCCGCTACATCTTTAAACGTTACTTTCTTTTTCTCTTCATTGTAAAGCTTCGCTTTGCTCTTCCCAAAGTTCATGACACGGTTTCCGCCGCCTTGGGCTTGATTGAGCAAAAAGAAAAAAAGAATAAAAATAATCGCAAACGGAATGATTGCCGTTAAAAACGAAAGCCAACCGCTCGTCTGCTCTGCTTGAAGGACTTCGACTTTCACACCTTGTTGTGTCGAGTTTAAAATCTCGTTTTCTACAGATTCATTAAAAGGAACACTTGTTTGAAAGGTTTCGCCTTCTTCTGCACCAACCAATTTACCTTCAACAAGAAAAACGCCTCGTTCAGGCTGCATTGTGAGGGACTCAATCTCACCATTTTTTAATTTCGTTTGAAATTCGCCATATGTCAAAGGTTCAATTTTATGGTTTGGCCCACTGAAAAAGTTGACAAGCCCAATCACTACAAGAACAATTAGTAAATAAAAAAGGGTATTTCGGAAGATCCGATTCATGCCTTGCCTCCTCCCACACACAGAAACAATACTATAGTATCATACATAACAATATCACTACAACTTATTACAATTTATAGACATCTTCTTTTAAAATTCCGATATAAGGCAGGTTACGGTAGCGTTCCGCATAATCCAAACCATACCCGACAACAAAAGCATCTGGAACAACAAAGCCAATCAAATCTGGCTTGACCTTCGATTTTCGTCCCGATGGTTTATCAAGAAGTGTCACAATTTTAATGGAATTTGCTTTCCTGTATCGGAACAGCTCCACTAAATATTGAAGCGTCAGCCCACTGTCAATAATATCTTCAACAATGAGAACATCTCTTCCTTCCACAGAAGTGTTTAAATCTTTCAAAATTTTTACTTCACCAGAAGACTGTGTCGAATTTCCATAGCTTGTAACATCCATGAAATCCATTTCCAATTTGATGTTCATGTTACGGGTTAAGTCGACCATAAACGGAAGTGCACCTTTTAATACACCGATAACTAGCGGAAAGCGGCCATCGTACTCCTTCTCTAATATGGACGCCAGTTCCTCTGTTTTTTCCTGAATTTTTTCCTCTGAAATCAATACTTCCAAAATATCATTTTCCATGTTGTGAAATGTCCTCCCTGTACAGTTTGCGGTGCCTTCATGAATTTCGTATGAAAGATGTAAAAATTCCGTTGTCTGTTCAGAAATTAACCCAATTCCAGCCTTCTTCAAGCCAGCTAACCAAACGATGTTCCCATTGGCATCTTCAACGATTGGGACTAAATCGCGTTTACTGCGTTCGACTTTTTCATCGATAAGAATGTTTTTAATTTTCCTAGTTCCCTCCATTCCTATCAGATGCATTCGATCTCCCTCTTTCCGGGAACGGACCGTTAACGGCAAGGCAAGGGCTTTAACATCTGCCACCAAAGCAAACCGATCCTTGGAAAAATGCGGCTTTTCATTCGTCATTCTACCTTTTAAAACACCACCTGGCAATTCCAGTTCAAATGGAACATTTACTGAATAGGAAAAGGGTTGGGGGTCCAATTTTTTTGCAAATGAAAAAGTGGCATGATGATAGGAACGAAGTACATGAAGCCCTGCAGGCAAATGAAGCATTCCTGATGGTTTTTTCGATTCAAGAAGATGTATGATTTGTTCAATATGTATTGAAGAAATCGATTCATGAACAGAGTTGTACAGACAGTTTAATATTAGATGAATGGCCCTCCTTTGTAAAGCAAACGGCATTGTAAAAAACGGATGAAGCCTAATGACAATTTTTTCATTGTTTCGCTCATCAATGATGTTCTTTAGATAATGAGTGGCGGTCTGTTCCAAATATTTTTCATCTTCATGGAGAAGCTCACTTTGGTACTGAAAACGCAGGTGTACTTTCGGGTTTTCCTCTTTTAAAAAAGGCAATAGATTATGCCGAAAACGATTTCGAACATAATCACTACTGTCATTTGATGCATCTTTTCTTGCTTTCATACCTACTTTTGCAAGAAACTGTTCAATTTCTTCCTTCGATAAACAAAGGAATGGACGAATAATGCTTCCACAGGCAAACTCGCGTTTTACTGGAATACCTGCCAACCCATATCCAAAAGCTCCCCTTACTTGGCGCATAAGCATCGTTTCAATTTGGTCATCACCGTGATGAGCGAGCGCTAAATAATCAGCTTGATAGCGATTCATAACTTCTTCAAAAAAGCGATAGCGGCACTCCCTGGCAGCGATTTGGGTAGACAGCTGTTTCTTTTTTTTATATGCATTCACATCAATTTCTGCACCCTCAAAAAGTATGTTATTTTTGTGACAAAATGCTTGGACGAATTCAAAATCTTCTTTCGCATCTTTCCCCCTTAGCATATGGTTTACATGTGATGCGATCAATGTTAAATTCCATTGAGACCTTTTTGACATAAAATAAGAAAGGAGAGCCATTGAATCAGGCCCCCCCGAAACGCCGATAATGACTGTTTTGCCATCTGTTATAAGGTGATGCTTTTCAATAAAACGGTCAACCGTGTGCATAATGAATCCCCTCTAAGCTCATTAAAAAAGGTTATTAAAGTATAAGTATAAAAGATAGAGGAAAAGAAGAAAAGCAACAAACATGGTTACTTTTAATAAACGGGATGTTTGTTTTCTTTTCGCTCGTTGTGAGCTCCTTGTTTCAGAATCTGCCTTTCCTTTTAAATGGCGAAGCAAATCGTTTCGCATTTCTCTCGCATGATCATATTCATTCCGAAGCGCTTTGATGATGACATCCTCATATTGCCGCAGAAGCGGACTCTCGTTCACTTTCCTCTCAAGCTGCAATCTTCCGTCTTCTGTCTTTGTAAATCGCTTTGGATAAGCGATGTTTAGAATAATCATAGCCAGGCTAAATAAATCGTAGCTCGGCTCCGCCTTTCGTGAACCCGCTCCCCAATAACCCCGATCGAAAAATGCTGTAAACTCCTTAATTGACCGGCCATTTCGCGTAACCCCGCCCACGTCAAGCCAGCGTATGTTCGGTGCAGGACCTGATACGAGCAAATTTTCGGGCTTCAAATCACCAAATACCCAGCCTTCATTGTGAAGCTTTTCCAAGCCTGTCAGCAGCTGAAGTATGAAAACAGCCGTCCATTCATTTCCTCTTTTCTTTAAAAATGAAAAAAGTGAATCACCTTGTATGTACTCCATAACATAAAATGTCCAATAAAATCCGCTGTCATTCCAATCATCCATTTCAATAAAAGAAGGCCCAAGAGACTTTCCTTGGACCTTCGTTAATTGTTTTAAAACGTTCACCTCGGAAACAATTCCCATTTTATCAAAGCCAATTTTTAATGCCGACAGCCCCAATGGGGATTGAACTAAGTAGACAGCACCGACGGCACCTTGCCCTAAACTTCGGACAACTTTGTAGCGGTTGTGATTCCATTTGCCAGTAATGACCGAACCCGGTTTAAGATTAATTGCTTGCTTCTTCGCCAAATGGCTCATCGCCCATCCATCTCCTTCGTGATTTTCTTAGCGAAAACATTTCGACTGATTCACGAAGTGCAGGGCCTGTCGGCGTGACACCGCCTGGTGTCAATTTATTGAACGCGTTTGTCAATTCTTTCATTTTCGAAGTCCAGTCAATTAATTTTGCCGTATCCTTTCTTTTGGCTGGAAAAGCAAGCAATGAATAAGAATAGTCGCCTGTTCTTGCTCGCATGCTTAGCGAAAGGTCGATGAGAGATTCCTTTACCGTTGGCAATTTATGTTTCATGCTTGCGCTTGTATCAACGAGAATGCATACCTCTAAATCTAACGTCTCTCCTAGCTCATCAACCACTTCAATGACTTCACCTCGTTTTTCCGGCGGAAGATCTTCAATTTCTTTGCCGCTTCCCAAAATCGAATGCAGCTCACGATTGACAACACCATAAATCGTCTGTGTCATGGCTTGCCTTGTGACCATTTGCACCGTTTTTGACAGTTCTTCCGTATAAACAATCCGGCTAAAGCCACCTCCTGACTCGGCGATTGCTTCGATCTCCATTCTCCCTTGTTCACCAATTGAATCGTTTTCAATCACACCAATGACATTCACCGTTATCCCTTGTTCTTTTGCAAGCGCTGCAATGGCAGCCGGATCTTCACCGACATTGGAACATCCATCCGTAATTAAGAGAATTTGCCTTATCGTACCTTTACTCAAGCTAGTTTCCTCCTTCTCGTGCAATCGTTCATCTATTTTAGACGAGCAAGGAGGTGTTTATACAGCTACTGTGCTTTTTTTCGCTTTAAATTGCTAGAATAAAACGGAATCGTTTTCCATTTAGGCAAATTGTGTTGAATATTTGCGACAACAACGGTCATATCATCTTGAATGTCACCGTGCCTTGTTCGGATCACTTCTTCCAAAATCAAATCGGCCACTTCCTGAGGATCCTCTGTTTTTAGCTCGCGAATTTTGCGTTTCATCCACATTTCCTTATTTTCGGCGTTGGCGCCTTCATAAATGCCATCGCTCATCATAATTAATAGATCGCCTGCCTTTAACTGTTCACTGACGACTTCAACATCGAATTCTTGCAAAATGCCGATAGGCAAATTGCTTGACTCAATCATGATGACTTGATCGCCACGTTTTATAAAAGAAGGTGTTGAAGCGATTTTTAGGAATTTTGCAGAAGCATTTTGCAAATCGATCATCGATAGATCAAGCGTTGAAAAAATATCGTCCTTCGTACGCAGTGAAAGCACCGAATTCACGGATTTAATCGCCACCGTTTCATCAATTCCGGACTGCAAGATTTTGGCGAGAAGTTGAAGTGTGTCACTGCTCTCAAAATGGGCCCTTTCCCCATTGCCCATGCCATCACTAATGGCTATGGCGTATTTGCCTGATGACAGTTCAATCGTTGAATAGCTGTCCCCCGAAACAAATGCACCGCCTTTCGCTGCATTGGCAAATCCAGTTTCCACAACATAGGCCTTGGCCGATCCGAACATGAGCGTACATAAGCCCCCAGGGTAATGGGCGTGCTCTTCTTTTTTAACGATAATCGTTTCTTTTAATATATCTGAAAGAAGCGGAGCGATGATCTTTTCTCCTTCCCCGTGCCCGCTGCATGATGATAATGTCATCTCGATGTCGGCTTGTCCGCTTTCAAGTGAATAAATATCAATCGTGTCAATTTCTAATCCGAGCCCGTAAAGCGACTCTACAATTTGATCTTCTTGGAACGCATGATGTTCCCGTTCCCTTTGGATTTCTTTTGCGAAATTGCCCATCACTTGCGACACCCCTAATAATTGGTCGGCAACAAGTCTTTGGCTTTCCGCTACTTTTTGCCGCAGCTTTACGTTCGCTTCATAAAAACTTAATTCATATTGAATGAGCTCCTTCACTTTTTTTGATTTGACGCAATGCTTGTCCCATTCGCGCTGAAACGTGAAATTTGTAGATGTTTTTTCGTAATTGTGCATCATTTGTTTCATAAAGTCATATGTTTTATCAAAGTGATTAACCCAGCAAGCTTCTTTTTTAAAACAAGTTTGGCAGCTTTTTTCGGTGACACGGCTCAAATAGTAATCGATTTCACTATTGTCTTTGCCATCCTCGTTTAGAGATGGCGCTTGAGTGAAACTGTTTGAAAGTGTTTGAAAGAGGGAAGAGAACTGTTCCACACGGTTTGCTGTGACGTCGCGTAATTTTTTTAAATATTGCTGCTGTTCCTTTGAATGTTCATTTGTCCCGGGAATATAGCGGGCAATTTTCTTAATGGCTGACTGCGGTGTGATAAGAAATAACAGAAAAGCTACAAGAGATTCCAATAACGCAGGATAGACGCTTGTTAATGTCTTTCCGCCATACATCCCAATAAGCAAAGTACCGACAATCAGCCCAATTCCAACGCCAAATTTTTTCCCTTCTTTCAGAAGTCCGCCAAGCAGACCCGAAAAAGCAAGTAAACTCATCTGGGACAAGCTTGCCACATCAGCAAGGCTTAAAATCAAACCGATGACAACACCGACCGTTGCCCCGATTGCAGCTCCCCCAATGAATGCAAGCAGCATCACGATGTATCTGGCAAAAAGATTTTCCAAAGACATGTCATAAACGGTCCACCCGATTGTTCCGGTTAAAATCGAAGCAAGTAAAATAATAAAACAAACGATCTCTTCATTACGCAACGTTCGTTTCAACGGTTTCAATGTTAAAAGCGGAATACTTTGTAAAAAGATCATCGCCAAAAGCAAACTTAGGCTCGACTCAACTGCCGCCACAATGAATTCCGTTGTCACCATACTTTGTTCGAAAGCCATAAACAAAACCCTTGAACTGAAGCCTGAGATAAGGACGAGTATTGGCAATGTTTTTAGCAAGTCCTTGCTTCGCCTCTCGATCATTTTATTCAAAAGCAAAAGAATCATAGCCCCTGTAGCTACAAATAAGCTATTTTCCAGTGAATAAAATGAAGCGCCAAGTATAACTCCAAAAAAGGTGACTTTGGCATATTCTCTTTTCAATAAAAGAATAGATGCGAAAAAGGGGATTGCAAATGGACTCATTTCATTCAAAATGACAGCTCGTCCAAGCAACAATCCAATCGCAAACACGAAAATTCCCGACTGAACAATCAACTTCTCCATCTTTACCATCAACCGCTTGAACCATAAAAATTGCAGATTAACACCTTTCATAACTGTTAAACTTCTCATTTCCCTATCATTCCTCTCACATATTTTTTCGTTCTCGTTTGGTTTACGTTTCATTAAAACATAGGATTCCTTCAATTTTTGTCAAATGAACACGGTTACATAAAAAAACTTATCGACGCGGTTCCCTATCCTTCCTGATCACCGACATTAGTTGACAGAAAATAGCGAAAAAATTATATCCGCCATTTAAAACGCGCAGACAATAAAAAAACGCATCCCAATTGGAATGCGTTTAACACGTAATGATAGCGGCGGAGGGGATCGAACCCCCGGCCTCACGGGTATGAACCGTACGCTCTAGCCAGCTGAGCTACGCCGCCATATGTTGATTGACACGAATTTGATTGTAACAAAAGATAAAGATTTTTGTCAAATAATATTTTCATATTTTAAATCATCATTTAATTTAGCGATTATTGTTGAGGCCAAAATGAACCGGAACGCTTTAACACAGCAAAAAAAGCACCGATCCCCCGGTGCTTTTTTCACCATGTATATATCAATTCAACAGCAAGCTTATGATCTTCTAGACCCTCGTCCACCTCGCTTGGAATCCGTTTGGCGTTTAAGCGTCGAGAGCCGCTCTTCGCTGTCTTTCAAAAATCGGCTTAGTTTATCCTCGAAAGTAGCGAATTGTACAGGAGAACCTCTAAATGACTTTCCGCCTTTTCGAAAGCCACCAGGTTTTGGGCCTCTTTTATACCCATCATTTTCCGGTCGCTCTGTCGCCTTTTTTATCGACAAGCCAATTTTGCCATCACTTTCAACTTGAACGACTTTCACTTCAACTTGCTCGCCAACTTTCAAATGCTCATGAATGTCCTTAACATAATTGTGAGCGACTTCACTAATGTGGACAAGGCCTGTTTTTCCATTTGGCAGCTCAACAAATGCTCCAAAATTTGTGATCCCAGTAACTTTACCTTGCAGCTTGCTGCCTACTTCAATTGACATGAAAAAAATGATCCTCCTTAAAAAAATAAACATTTTTCTTATTATACTCTTGTTAAAAACATTGTGTCAATTTGTCTCAGACTCAGGGGGCAATTTAAAAATGGTCTCTCCTTTTTTTGAAAAAAAGAAATCCCTTCTTGCAATTTCGCCGACATATTCATAGTCATTCAATTTTTTAATTTCTTCCCTCAAATCGATTTGTTCCGCGTTTACTTTTTTCAATTCCTGCTCCACCGCTTCTTTTTCTTCCAGCTTTTCATTTAACAGTTTGTTTTGCGAGAAAAAGATGGAGAAAAACGTGCCTGCAAGAATAAATGTTAACATACCGTATACTGCCAACCGGCGATAAAGGCCCCTTTGCCTGCGTTTTTGAATTTTGTCATAGACTTCACGCTCCTGCATATAGCGCGACGTCGTTTCTTGAAGTCTCCTCCTAGCACGACTCATAGAAAACCTCCTAAATCCGTCCAAACCACTTTTTAATCTTATTCTGCATGATTTTTAACAATCCTGCTACCCTTTTCACAAGATTTTTAAAAGATTTAGGAAGAAATCGCCAAATCATCTTCTGTATCCCATTTAAAGGGATCATTAAAATTTTAAAAATGAATAAGAAAATAGCAATGATCGTACTTCCAATAAACGTAATCAACATGAAAAGTAATTTTGTCGTTCCTCTTATCGGTTTTACAATAAATACATTGGATAGATTTAAAGCCACCCGGATCATGTAGTTCCCGAACCGGATAAAAGCATTTAAAAGTTTGTTATAAAACGACTGAAAAAGGGCTCGGTAAGCGGCAAACCCACAAAAAAGAGCGACAAAGATATAAAAGCGGATATCCCCTTCATTGACATACAATAATACGGTGAAAATGAGCAACCCTTGGACAACCCAAAATAAAATATCACAGAAAAACAGCACCCACGTCCAACGGTTCGGGTGCATAAAGCGGCCATACGTATCAACTGCCGCACCTATCCAGACGCCCATTAAAATCATGGATACCATCGTAAGAAACTGGACCGATAACGTCATTTAAACAACTTGCTAAAAAAGCCTTTAGCTTTATCCCCGTCGTGATCATCCAAATAAACAATATCGATAATTCTGCCGTTGATTAATACGATCCCTTGATCCACACTTAAATTTTCCATTTTTAACTGTTGCCCGCGGACTGCTAAAAACCCCATCACTGTTTCCAAAAGAAATTCTTCATTATCGAAGCTTTCGACATGCTTTACACCCGTAATTTCGAGCTGCTTTCGCCCTTTTAGGACAAGATTGTGATCTGGCTTTATATGCTTTTCATTCGCTTGTTCAAAATGGTTCCGTTCCATATGCCTTCCCCCTCTTTTCTGTTCATATATATGGGAGAAAAAACATTTTTAGAACAAGCATGCGAATACAGAAGTCGGAGATCAGAGGCCGGAAGCCAGAATGAAAAGATGAAAAGAACAAAAATTATTCTACCGGTTCTTCTTTAATCATTTCATACATGGAAGCCGCTTCTTCTTTTTTCGGCGCTTCTTTAATTTCTTTTACTTTAACTGTCACTAGCCTTTGTCCAAAGCGGATGGCAAGTTCATCGCCTTGTTTAACATTCGTCCCGGCTTTTGCAATTTGGCCGTTTACAGAAATTCTACCTTTATCACTCAGCTCTTTAGCCACTGTTCTACGTTTAATTAAACGGGAAACTTTTAGAAATTTATCAAGACGCATTCATCAATCTCCTCTTATTCCTTGTTTTTTTCTTTTTGCTTAACCTTTTTCCAAATTTCTTTCACTTCCGCCTCAGTCTTTGCATTCACATCTCCGAAGACGTGAGGATGGCGGCGAATCATTTTTTTCGTAATCGAGTCAATGACATCATCAATCGAAAAATACCCTTCATCTTCTCCAATTTGGGAATGAAGCATCACTTGAAGCAGCACATCGCCAAGCTCTTCAGCCAAATGATCCGGATCACCTTCGTCAATGGCTTCGATCACTTCATTTGTTTCCTCAATTAAATATTTCTTTAAACTCTCGTGTGTTTGCTTTTATCCCAAGGGCAGCCATTTGGCCCCCGCAATGCTGCAATCACGTCACGCAGCTTGTTAAAATCGCGATATAGCAATTCCTCATTCGTGACGGCAGGTACGAATACGGCTGTTAATTGGCTTAAGCCAATGTCGCGGTCAAGTTCATAAAGCGGGATTATGTTAACGGATTCCTCTTTGCTCCCCGCTGCTTCGACAACCGTGATTTCATAGTCATCCGGAAGAAGTTCCATTAACGTGAGCTTCACTTCGGAAGCCGTCATTTGATCGTATACTTGTGTAATAATAAGATGATTGCGAATTTGCAGCTCATTTCGATTCATACTTAATGCATCAACGATTTGGCACCCTTCAATTGGATCAATTTTTACTGCTGTAAACAGTGCATCAAGAAAACTTTGGCCACCACAAATTTCAATTTCAATGTCCGCTGCTTCTTGTTTGTTTAATAGCAGCTGAACAGTTCTTTCGGCGACAAGTGGATGACCCGGTACGGCGTAGACAACATTACTGGAACGAGATTCTCGTATAAGCGCTGCAACGATTGCGTCATACGTGTCATCGAAATTGGAATGCCGTTCATACACGCCGTCAAATGTTTGAAACGGAATGCCTTCATTTTCCAATGCAATGGCCGCTGGATGTTCTCGTGTCCGCAAAAAAAGATTGCTGCTATTTTTTAGCTTTCGATAAATGCCGATTGGCATTTGTTCAAGATCGCCGGCACCAAGGCCGATTATAGAAATGACCGGCAAAATAACACCCCCTTATTAGTGCGTGTTCAAAAGGAGGACAACGAGAGGCAAGAAGGTCGAGAAAGCGTAGCTCTGAGCACCGCAGCGACGAGCGATACTTCTATGATCCGCTGCGAGTTGCACCGAGGAAGCATGCTTCGGAGCAATGCTTGTAGACGCAGGTGCATAACTCCTTTCAATTAAATGAGGAGCGAAAGAGCAAGCTGACGAAGAGATTCGCAGCCTAAATTGAAGTTCGACTAAATACATCACGTCCTGTGATAACGTCGAACTGACTTACCTCCTGTAAGCCTCCGGACTTTTTGAACATCTTCTATTACTTGTTTTTTAGGATGGCAGTCAACTTCCCTACCTTTGGAAAATACGTTAGCTCTTCTTTCGTGAAGGTACGAAAAACGAACAACAAACTAAAGTAAGTGAGCACCGCGACAACGACAGAGGAAAGTGCAACGATTGCGGCTGCCATTCTGCCTGAACCGAGAACTGCTTCAATACCCGTTTTCCAAATGAACGTAACGATCGCCATCCCGATGGCGCTCAAAGAAATACGAATGCTGTAAAAGCGGTATCTTTTAAAAAGATTTAACTTTTTATTCACGTATAAGACGGAAAAGGCAGACATCCCGGCAAACCCGGCAACTGTTGCAACTGCCGCAGCCTCAATGCCAAATAACGGCATACATACAGTATTCATAAAGATTTTTACAAGAAGTCCGAACGAGATTATGAATAAAATCAGCCGAACTTTTCCGATCGCCTGCAGTACGGCAACTGCCGTCAATGCGACCGAACTAAACACGATCGTTATTCCAAGTATAGCAAGCATGGACGATCCGTTCGTATCTTTAAATAGCATCATATTCGTCGGTTCGATAATGACGAATAAGCCTACCGAAGCCGCTAAACCTGAAATAAAACTTATTTTTAAAGCAAACCCCGCCTTCTGGGCCGCTTCCAATAACCGATCTCTAACGATGTCCTTTACGATAAACGGGACAATAACAAGTGATAGTGACGTAGCGACTGTCAACCCTAGCTGCAGAAGGGGTTGTCCCCTGTCAAACATTCCTTTTGCCATTTTTGCTTCAACATCCGAAAACCCAGATGCTTTCAACTGATTAAAAATTGTTAGTGCATCCACGAATTGAAAGAAAATAAGGGCAAGCGAACTTACGGAAAAAATGAATCCTTCAAATAGCAGCTGCTTTATGATTTTCTTTTTTTCAATGGCTGGACGGATAGATGCCATTTTCCTGTGCTGCTTATTTCGTTTCCTTAAAAAGGATAATAAAACAAGCACACTAGCTGCACCGCCTGCAACCGAGCCGAAAGCAGCCCCTGCACCGGCTGCATATACACCGTATCCCCCGTACATAAAATAAAAACATAAACAAACGATGGCAACGACCCTGACACATTGTTCCGCAATTTGGGACATGGCGGTCGGAAGCATATTCTCTTCAGCCTGGAACATCCCCCTCAAAACGGAAATAAACGGAAGGAACAAAAACGGAAAAGAAATCATCCGGTAAGCGGACACTAGCTGCGGGTCACCGACAAATCGTGCAATGACAGGAGCCATGAAATATAAGATAAGAAATGACAAAATTCCGAGTGACGCAAGCAGCCAAAAAGCAACTGCAAGAACGTGGCGTGCTCCAGCCGGATCGCCTTTTGAAGCCCGTTCTGAAACAAGCTTTGAAATAACGGAAGGAAAACCGTACATTGCTAAAATAAAAGCGATGCCATAAAAAGGATATACTTGTTGATAAATATAATAACCGATATCGCCAGTAATGTTTTGATAAGGAATGCGGTAGCCAATGCTGAGAACTTTGGAGATAAGCGCCGCAAACGTTAATAAAACGGCACCGTCCAGTAGCCGCTTTCCGTCTTCTGCATTCATTTTGTGCACCTGCTCGATCCTTCTATTTTTGAATTACCTCCATAGTATAGCAAATCACGCCAAAACTTCCATTCCCTTATAAAAAATCGGCAAGCCTTACCGGCTTAAACAGAGGCGTAGTACACACAGAGTGCAACCGTTGCCCTTGCACTTGCTGCAAATGGAAACTTTCCTTGTGTGTTAAGAAAACCGCTGACGCGCCTTTTTTGGAGGTGAGAGGTGCGATTGGTCCAACTTTGTGTGCAAGTAAAATTTAGGCATTCTTTTAAAAGAAAGAGAGACGGCAACCACCGTCTCGATTTGTCACTGTTCCATTTGCCGCGCTAAAAAACCTGCGGCAGTCTCTGACAATTTTTTTTCAACTTCGCTCAGTGTATCGCCTTCTTTTGCAAGCATGACGACAGCACCTATTGGATCGCCATTTGCAATAATTGGGGCAATAACAAATGCTCCTTCATAGTCAGTTCCTTCGATAATCTCAGCACTTCCCTCTGATTGAAGAACTGTTTTTCTCTCACTCATGCTTTGCTCAACTGAACTGCCAAGCGCTTTGTTTAAATGTTCTTTTTTTGATCCACCGGAAACCGCGATAAAGGTATCCCTGTCCGAAATTAAAACGGTATGCCCTGAATGCTCTGACAATGATTCTGAGTATTCCTTCGCAAAATCTCCAAGTTCACTAATGGGTGAATATTTTTTCAAAATGACTTCCCCATCACGGTCAACAAATATTTCCAAAGGATCCCCTTCGCGGATTCTTAGTGTTCGACGGATTTCTTTTGGAATGACCACTCTGCCTAAATCATCGATACGTCGTACAATCCCTGTTGCTTTCATTTCTCAGATGCCTCACTTTCTCTGTTGTAAGAAGCTGGAATAGTCACGTAAAATGGTGCCAAACAAGCAAAATTCACCATTTCCTTTCCTTTATTATCCGTCGTAACGCCTGTCTTATTCACAAAAAAGAAAACACTGTGCAATTTTTTGCTTGAGATCTTATTTCAACTCGTCTGCGGTTGTTTAATCGCTGTTTTAAAGTTTTCTAAAAGTGTTAAAAGCAACCTGATGATTTCTTTATCGCTCTCGCCTTTTGTACGCAAAATGACTTTTACTTTTTTCCCTGCTGTACCAAGATGGATTCTTCGATCGATACTGCTTACGATGCCAAATAATTTTGAAGCATCAATCAGTTCGCCCGATTCCTCGGAAAACAAAATGACAAATTCCCCTTTTGACTCTTTAATTGATTCGATCCTCAGTTCTTTTGCACGGATTTTCATACGGGACATATCAAATAAATAGGCGACTTCATCCGGATAATCTCCAAATCGATCAATCATTTCATCTTGCAGGTCATCCACATCCTGTTCGTCCGACAACGCGCGGAACCGTTTGTACATATCAATTTTCTGCCGCTCATCACGAATATAACTCGAAGGAATGTAAGCGTCCATTTTCAGCTCAATTTCCACTGGCTGCGGTTTATCTGACGGCTTCTCGCCTTTCCGTTCTTCAATGGCTTCCTTGAGCATTTGTGAGTACAAATCAAAGCCCACAGAATCTATAAAACCATGCTGTTCCGCACCAAGCAAGTTACCAGCTCCACGAATGGATAAATCACGCATCGCAATTTTAAAACCTGAACCAAGCTCTGTAAATTCTTTAATCGCTTGCAGCCTTTTTTCCGCGACCTCTGTCAACACTTTATCCCGCTGGTAGGTGAAATAGGCATACGCCACACGATTGGAACGCCCAACACGCCCACGAAGCTGATAAAGCTGGGATAATCCCATCTTGTCAGCATCATAGACGATTAACGTATTCACATTCGGGATATCGACACCTGTTTCGATAATCGTCGTACTTACGAGTACATCATAATTCCCGTCAAGAAAATCAAGCATCACATTTTCAAGCTCACCCTCCGTCATCTGGCCATGTGCATGGGCGACGCGTGCCTCAGGGATGAGCATTTTGATTTGCTCTGCCATCCTTTCGATACTTTCTACACGATTATATAGAAAATACACTTGTCCTTCTCTTGCCATTTCCCGTTCAATCGCTTCACGAATCAGCGCCGCGTTGTATTCGACGACATACGTTTGGACAGGGAACCTGTTTTCCGGAGGCGTCTCAATGACTGATAAATCCCTTACGCCAAGCATCGACATGTGAAGCGTTCTAGGGATTGGAGTAGCGGTAAGTGTGAGTACGTCAATGTTTGCTTTCATTTTTTTGATTTTTTCTTTATGCTTTACCCCAAATCTTTGCTCTTCATCAACGACAAGCAAGCCTAAATCGTGAAAAACAACATCTTTTGATAGAATACGGTGAGTGCCGACGACGACGTCGATCGTGCCGTTTTTTAATCCTTTGAGCGTTTCATTTTGCTGTTTTTTCGTCCGAAACCGGCTAAGAACAGCAATATTAATGGGATGGTCGCTAAAACGCTCTCTCATTGTTTCATAGTGCTGCTGAGCTAGAATGGTTGTTGGCACAAGAAATGCCACTTGCTTGCCGCTCATAATTGCCTTAAAAATCGCTCTTAGGGCGACTTCGGTTTTTCCATAGCCTACATCCCCGCATAAAAGGCGATCCATTGGCCGCTCCATTTCCATATCTTTCTTTATTTCTTCAATTGCCCTTAGCTGATCCTCTGTTTCTTGATAAGGGAAAGACGCTTCAAATTCTCTCTGCTCCTCCCCGTCCTTATCAAACATAAACCCTTTACTAGCTTCACGCTCCGCGTACAGCTTAATCAATTCATCCGCAATATCTTCGACAGATGATTGGACGCGCTTCTTAACCCTCTTCCAATCGTTTCCTCCAAGCGAATAAATTTTTGGGACCTTCGCTTCAGAACCGACGTATTTTTGAACTTGATCGATTTGCTCAACAGGGACATAGAGCGTGTCGTTTCCTGCATATTTGATATTGAGATAATCTTTATGAATGCCGTTAATATCGAGCGTCTCAATCCCCAAGTATTTGCCAATCCCGTGATTGACATGAACGATATAGTCACCGACTTTAAGTTCAGAATAGCTTTTGATCCGTTCGGCGTTCGACATTTTTTGGGATCGTCGCTGTTTTCGGGTTCTTTTGCTAAAAATCTCTTCTTCTGTCACAACAGCAAGGCGTTGAAGCGGCAATTCAAAACCGCTTGATAGAGCGGATGTTAAAATTTGGATTGTTCCGCTTGCTAGCGGCCTCGTTCCATCAGATAGATGGGCTTCAATGCCGTAATCGTCCAAAATTCTTTCAAGCCGCTTTGCCCGCTCTTCGTTGGCGGCCAAAAAAGCAATTGAAAAGTTCCCTTTTTTCCACCTTTCAATTTCCGTCTTTAAGACGTTCATTTGCCCATGGAATTGCTGCATCGCCTTGCTGTTAGCATTGACAACATTTTGTGGGTTCGTATGTGGAATATGGCGCAAAAAGAGGGTGAAATGTATTTTGCTGTTTGCTTGATTCTGAAAAAGCGATTCAAACGAGAAAGACATCGCAAGATCAGCTACGGTTTCCCCTTGCTCAAGAACGGAAGTATGCCATTCTGCTTCTTCCTTATCCAGTTGTTGGGACATTTCTTGAATGCGGCTCGTTTCGTCAAAAACGATCATGCCATCTTCAGGCAAATAATCTAATAAACTTGCAGGTTGTTTATATAAGATAGAGATGTATTTATAGATTCCTTGAAAGGTTTCTTTATTCTCAAGTCTTTCGATCTCGTAACGAACATGCTCTGCAATGGCTTCTTTGACGCTTTTGTTTTTCACTTTTTTCAATGTTTTTTCCAGCGCTTTCGCAAGCTGTTCTTTTCCGTAATCAAAATCTTCGGGAAACAGCGGCATCTCAGAAGCAGGGCAAATTGTAATCGTGTCAATTTTTGATTGTGAGCGCTGCGTCTCTACATCAAAAAAGCGGATGGAATCAATTTCTGTATCAAAAAGCTCAATTCGAACAGGTTGTTCCTCTGTCAAAGGATAAATATCAATGATTCCTCCGCGCATGCTAAATTCCCCCGGTGTTGAAATCATCGGGGTTCGTGAATATCCACTTGCAATTAGCAAACTTAACGTTTCCTCAATTTGAAGCTCATCGCCGACTTTAAATGTCATTGTCGCCTTTTTCCATACAGACTTCGGTGTAATCATCCTTTTCACGCCTGCAATGGACGATACAACAATTCCCCGGGGGTTCTTTCCCCATTCCAACAATACTTGAAGGCGTTGGGCTCTTAGTTCAGGACTTGCAATTGCAATTTCAGATGAAATTAAATCATTCACTGGATATAAAAAAACATTTTGGCTGCCGACTATTTCTACTAAATCATCGTAAATCTTTTGCGCTTGATATAAATTATGAGTCAAAACGAGCTGTGGGCGCTTTGCTTGTTCAAAAAACGAGGCGATAAAAAGTGCCCGTGCAGAGCCTGTAAGCCCAGCGATTAACTGTTCTTGCAAACCGGCTTCGACACCGTTGATGACTGAACCCATCTCACTTCCACTCTGAAAATAGTGTCGCAATGCCAACATGAGTTATTTTTCCCCCTTCTCAGTACGAAAATGCCTATCTATTTATTCCAGTGCAACCGTCCGTAAGACCCCCACTTCAAGATTTAGAGATTTCGAAGAAGTCTAATTGGGGGATAACGGACGCTAACACCCCGGTAAGTCTCGCTTTATTGTATAAATGAATCAAGCTGGTGAAAGATTGGGTTTCGGTCCAGCGCTTCTTGACAATTTTCGCAAATGGTTTTTACCTTTACATCACCATTTTGTTCATAGGTGATCATTTCTAATCGTTCTTCATTTGTTAAAACTTGAAAGCCTAAGCTTCTTTCCTCCACTTCAATGGCATCAATTCTACCAACCTCTTGCTGGCAATGGCGGCATTCATAAACGATGGCCAATTCAAAGACCTCCTCTGTAAACTAAAAACTCCTTTTTATAGTATAAACAGAGGCGGGAAAGTCTATACAGCCGGCTTATATTAACCGTTAAACTCATTCATCACTTGAGAAAAAGGCGATCTTGCCCATTTCTCACACGCTTGGGCCGTCCGTGCGATAGCCTCATCAATGAGAGGCTGTTCATCTTTTGAAAAACGGGCGAGAACGTAATCAATTACATCCATTCGCGGATCCGGCCTTCCAATTCCAATGCGGATTCGCTTAAATTGCTCAGTCCCTACGTGTTTTATAATTGATTTAATCCCATTATGGCCACCAGCGCTCCCTTTTTGCCTGAGCCTAAGCTTGCCAGGAGCAAGATCGAGATCGTCATAAATCACGAGCAAATCCTCAAGCTCCATTCCATAGTAATCAAGCAGCGGCCTCACCGCTTCCCCGGATAAATTCATGTACGTAAGCGGCTTACAAAGCATGATTTTTTCTCCATCTATCATTTTTGTTCCATAAACAGCTTGAAACTTGTTTTTGTCGAATTCAAGTGAAAGCTTCTTTGATAAATGGTCGATGGCCATAAAACCAACATTATGCCGGGTTTGTTCATACTTCTTCCCAGGATTGCCGAGGCCAACTATTAACTTCATTCCAATCGTCCTTTCACCATAGTTAAAAAGACGTAACCGTTCGGTTACGTCAAATACATCGAGACGTGATTATTCTTCGCCTTTATTTTCTTCATTTGTTTCTTGTTCCTTTGCATCTTCAACTTCTGCTTCTCCTGAATCGCTCTCTTCTTCAACGCTAGGAGTGAGGACTGATACGATGGCTTCATCTTCATTGTTTAGAATCACGTAATCTGTTGATTTTGGTAAATCCCCAACAAGGATGGAGTCTCCAATTTGCAAACGATCGATAGAAACTTCAATGTTTGTCGGTAATTTTGCAGGAAGCGCCCGTACGTTTACTTCATACAATGAATGCTGGACAATTCCGCCTTCTTTCTCGCCCGGCGCTTCACCGACAAGCTGTATAGGTACTTCTGCATCAACCTCTACGTTCATATTTACTTTGTAAAAATCAGCATGGATAATCAAGTTTTTCAACGGATCGACTTGAAGATCGTACACCATGACCGGGTGGGCATCATTTTCAATTTCCAATGAGAAAACGCCGTTTCTTCCAACTTTTCGATACAATTTTGTGAAAGCCTGCTCGCTAATGGAAATCGCTTTGTTTTCGATTTCGTCGCCGTACACAATGGCGGGAATAAATCCCGTCCTGCGCAATTGATTCAAAACTGATTTTTTCGTTTTTCTTGGCTCTGCTTTTAAAACTTCTGTCATGTTCTTCATCCCTTTCTGAAAGTCGAGTCTAAGTAAACGCATTTATGCGTGAACGTCTATAAGTAGACGTAAGCTCCAATTGGTTGAATACCTATCTGTCTTTTATTTCCGATTCCAACTAGGTCTAAACATTAAACATCATTTTAAAAAACTAGAGGGCAGAGGATGTGCGAAGTTTATTATTTTCACGGAGTTTTCCGCTCTTATTGCCCTCCCTTTTGAAGCGGCATTCTATTGATTAATCAAATAACGTACTGACAGATTGCCTTTCATATACACGAATAATCGCTTCAGCCATGAGGGAAGCAATCGATAGCTGAGTAATTTTATCGATCATTTTTTCTTCGGGTAAAAGAATCGAGTTTGTGACAACAAGTTCTTTAATGCTTGAACTTTCGATGCGTTCAATTGCCGGCCCTGACAAAACAGGATGGGTGCAGCAAGCATACACTTCCTTTGCCCCTCTTTCGAGCAGCGCATTTGACGCCAGTGTAATCGTGCCTGCTGTATCAATGATATCATCAATAATAATCGCAGTCTTTCCTTCAATATCGCCGATTATGTTCATCACTTCAGCAACGTTTGGGCGGGGTCTGCGCTTATCAATGATCGCAATTGGTGTTTTAAGGCGATCAGCTAATCTCCTGGCGCGTGTTACACCGCCGTGATCAGGGGAAACGACCACAACATCGTATAATTCTTTCTGTTTAAAGTAACTTGCCAATATCGGAACGGCCATTAACTGGTCAACAGGGATGTCGAAAAAGCCCTGGATTTGCGGCGCGTGTAAATCGATCGAAAGGACACGGGTGGCACCAGCCGTTTCCAATAAATTTGCAACGAGTTTAGCCGTGATTGGTTCACGTGCTCTCGCTTTCCGATCTTGTCTAGCGTATCCGTAATATGGGATAACTATATTAATTGTCGCAGCGGAAGCGCGTTTTAAAGCATCGATCATAATTAATAATTCCATGAGATGCTCGTTTACTGGATCTGAAGTGGACTGTATGACAAAGACGTCGCATCCTCGAATACTTTCTTCGATGTTGATTTGGATTTCTCCATCGCTAAAACGCTGAACCGAAGATTTACCTAATTCAACACCAATGCTTTTGACAATTTCATTAGCTAATCCTGGGTTTGAGTTTAACGTGAAGACCTTTAAGCTGGAGTTGAGGTAATTTGACATGTCTCAGTTTTTCCCTTCGTCATTGTTTTGTTTACGTTTTACATATTCTTCTTTGTTTATTTGTCTTGACCGGGCAATCGAAAGCGCTTCAGCGGGGACGTTTTCCGTAATTGTTGATCCCGCCGCAACATAAGCATCCTTTCCAACGGTTACAGGAGCAATCAAATTCGTATTGCAGCCGATAAAGGCTCCTTCTTCCACTTTTGTAAGATGTTTATTCTTTCCATCATAATTCACTGTAATTGTACCGCATCCAATATTTACATCTTTTCCAATCTCGGCATCGCCTATGTAGCTGAGATGGGAAGCCTTTGCCCCGTCTTCGATGGTTGATTTTTTTACCTCAACGAAATTTCCAATTTTGATGTTGTCGCCAAGTGTTGATTGCGGACGAATGTGGGCGAATGGGCCAATGGCAGCGCCACTTCCGATTTTGCTTTCACAAACGACAGATTGCCTAATCGTTGTACGATCCCCGATGATGCTATCAACGATTTCCGTTTGCGGCCCAATCAGGCAGTCTTCGCCGATTTTTACACTTCCGCTCAAGATGCTTCCAGGCTTAATGATCGTATCCTGTCCAATTTCAACCTCTGCAGAAATATATGTATTGTCAGGGTCAATGATCGTAACGCCATTTTTCATGTGCTTCTCATTGATTCGCTTTTTCATGCTTGCTTCTGCCTTTGAAAGCGCGAGCCGATCGTTTACCCCAATTGTCTCATCGAAATCGTCTGTCGCATAAGCTGCAATCACTTCGTTTTTCTTTTTCAAAATTTCGATGACATCTGGAAGGTAATATTCACCTTGTGCATTGTCGTTTTTTACCTCACGCAATACGTCAAATAAGTATTTATTGTCAAAACAATATGTTCCTGTATTAATTTCCGTAATGCGCTTCTCATCCTCTGTCGCATCCTTTTCTTCAACAATCCGCTCAACATTGCCATCAGAATTGCGCACGATCCGGCCGTATCCTGCCGGTTCATTTGTTGAAGCGGTTAAAACGGTTGCTTTCGCGTTTGTTTGTTGGTGGTGGTTAATCAGCTTCTCTATTGTCTCTTTTGTAATAAGCGGTGTATCCCCGCACAGAACGATCGTAACACCATCTTGATGTGCGAGATGATCGCGGGCTTGCAAGACGGCATGAGCTGTACCAAGTTGTTCAGATTGCAGTGCATAAAGGACGGATTCGCCGACCGTTTCTTTCACTTTCTCGGCACCATGCCCAATGACTGTTACAATATCCTCTATACCAAGCTGTTTTACTTGATCAACAATATGTAAGATCATCGGTTTTCCGCACACAGGGTGCAGTACTTTATATAATTTTGATTTCATTCTCGTCCCTTGACCGGCGGCTAAAATAACCGCATAACGATTTTTCATAAATAGTTAATTACCTCCAGAAACGCAAATTCTACTATTCGAATATATCTCAAAAACACGTCTTTTTCAAGGAAAGCAAACTCCCCAAAAGAAAAAGAACCTAATCCCATCGTTAGGTTCCATGCTCCCTGGTGTCATCAAATTTTAGAAACATTCGTTCATATGGCATCAAATGCCTAACCCAAAAGTGAAGAAATCGACAGCTTCTGCTTTACGATGCGCCTGCTTCTTCAAGGGAAGTTTCTTCAGAATCGCCGACACGCTCATATTCCGCCAATACAGCAGTTTGAATCTTTTCTCTCGTATTCGATGTAATTGGGTGTGCAATATCCCGGAATTCACCGTCCGGTGTACGCTTGCTTGGCATTGCCACGAACAGCCCGTTATTCCCATCGATCACACGAATATCATGGACGACAAACTCTCGATCGAGTGTAATGGAGGCAATCGCTCTCATTCGCCCTTCTGTATTGACGCGACGTAATCTTACATCAGTTATCTCCATTGAAATCCCACCTTTTTGCAGAGTCAAAAATAAGCGTATATATCACTATTCAACAAGGCGGGAACATTTCCTTCTATAATTTGATAAAATCTTGAAATTAATTCCTAACTGTTTAAATTTTTCCAGTTTTAATACATTCGTGCGATCAAATCGATTTCAATCAATGCATCCTTCGGCAATCTTGCGACTTCGACACAAGATCTGGCAGGCTTGTGTTCGCCGAAATAGGAAGCGTAAATGTCGTTGATGACAGGAAAATCATTCATGTCTTTAATATACACTGTTGTTTTTATAACCGAATCAAAAGAAGCGCCTGCCGCTTCCAATACCGCTTTAAGATTAGCAAATACTTGGTGCGTCTGTTTCGTTATGTCTTGCTCAGCCATCTTTCCTTCAGGCGTTAGCGGAATCTGCCCAGAAGTGAAAAAAAAGTTATCGATCGCGATTCCCTGGGAATAAGGACCTATCGCTGCCGGAGCGCCGTTCGTTTCGATTTTTTTCATGTCTACCTTCCCTTTCCTAGTAAATGAAAAGTTCAAATCATTCTTCCTTTAAAGCAAGATTTATTGAGGTGTTACCGTCCGTTATCCCCGCTTAGACTTCTGCGACATCCTTGTGGGGGTCCTTACGAAGGTTCACCGGGATAAAAATTTTTCTTCTTCATCCGTATAATTGCCGGTGGCAATTTCAATACGTTTTTCTTTTTCATCAACACGAGTTAATTTTAACATTGAGACATATTTTTCAACAAGTCGTTCTTCTGTTCCTTCAGATTCCACGAAAACACCAATCCCTGCAAGAGTCGCTTGAAATTCATCAAGAAGGCTGATCATGCCGTTAATCGTTCCTCCCGCTTTCATAAAGTCATCAATAATTAATACATTGGCTCCTGCTGTTAAGCTTCTCCTTGCAAGGGTCATCGTTTGGATCCGTTTCGAGGATCCGGAAATATAATTGATGCTAACGGTTGATCCTTCTGTCACGCGGCTGTCCCTTCGGACGACGACAACAGGGACATTCAAATGGGAAGCAACAGAATAAGCAAGAGGGATTCCCTTTGTAGCGACGGTCATGACAACATCAATTTGATTGCCAGAAAAGACGGAAGCAAACAACCGGCCAATTTGATTAATATACTTCGGATGGCCAAGAATGTCTGTCATATATAAGTAACCGCCCGGTAAAATGCGCTCAGGAACTGCAAGCAATTGCTTAAGCTCTTCCTCAATTTTTATAGCTTCTTGCTTGCTCATTTTGGAAATAAATTTCACCCCGCCGGCAGCCCCTGGAACAGTCAAAATTGTTCCAATCCCTTGTTGTTCGAATTGTTCTTTTATAATCACCAAATCTTCGCTAATTGAAGACTTCGCCGATCGATAACGCTCAGAAAAAAAAGTTAAAGGCACGAGTTGATAAGGGTGTAGAAGCAAGTAATGTGTCATATCAACTAAACGCCCACTGCGCCTTATTTTCATGGGTAACCCTCCAAAATCCGAATGTTTTAATTAAAATATATCATTTTCATACGGGTTTAACAACCTAGTATTAACCGATCAGCCGTACAGCATACACTTGGTTGCAAAAACCACGCAACCCATTCACAAGCCTATGCTTCTTGTTTTCAAACCGGGTTAACCCAAATACGGTTGGCCCGCTTCCGCTCATTAAAACGCCGTCAGCGCCCAGCTTTTCCATTTGCTGTTTAATTTTCGCGACTTTCGGATAGTACTTCATCGTTACATCTTCAAGGGAATTGCCAAGCTGTTCGCACATTAATGCATAATTTTTTTGTTCAAGGGCTTTCACCATTTGCTCAACGTCCGGGTGCCTGCAAGTGTTCACGTCCAACTTTTGATAAATGTCTGACGTAGAGACGCTGATTGGGGGCTTTGCGAGCACCACCCATACAGGAAGGGGTGAAGCGATTTTCTCAATGATTTCGCCTCTTCCTGTTGCTAGCGCCGTACCGCCATAAACGCAAAATGAAACGTCCGATCCGATTTCGGCGCCTAATTCGGCAAGTTCCTGCGTTGTTAAGCCAAGCTTCCACATCTGATTCAACCCTTTTAAAACGGCGGCGCAATCACTGCTTCCCCCTGCAAGGCCGGCCGCAACCGGAATGATTTTTGTGATTTCAATTTTACATCCCTTTCTGATGCCAAAACGAGATTTCAGCAATTCTGCCGCTTTATAAGCAAGGTTTCGCTTATCAACCGGAATAAATCCGTCTGACGAATCAATTTCAATCACATCTTCACTAAGCTCCATTATTTCGATACGATCGGCTAAATCAATCGTCGTCATAACCATTTTTACCTCATGATAGTTATCTTCCCTCTTATACAGAACATCTAATGCCAAATTTATTTTTGCGGGCGCTTTTACGGATAATCTCAACCATGTCACCTACTCATCTCTTGACTTTCTATGATTAATTTCTTCATTATCTTATTAAAAAAGCTTCACGGTCTGCAAGCCTCAAGTAAGCAGCAAATACAGTATAACAAAAAACCGAAGCCACTAAGGCTCCGGTTCTACAAAGGCAAATTTATGAAAGATTTTCTAATGGCAATTAAGACTGCTTCTGGTTACCTAACTGTTCTTCGGCCTTTTGAATCGCGCGCTTCACCATGTTCCCGGCATCACGGGCGCGAATTCCTCCCCAGCCTTCTTTTTGAACGGTATCGTAAAAGCCCAATTCTTTTGCAATCTCTTCTTTTAAGCGATCAGACATTACGCCACCTCTTCTTGCCACTCTTTCCATCCCCTTTCTGCCCTTGCAAGCGAGGAATCATTCCTCACCTTTATTATGTGGGACAGAGAAAAAACTATAACGAATTTGTTTTTCCTTTTTTGGCCAAAAAAAAAGCAGTATGACATACGCCTTACTGCCCAACTACAACTGCCTTCTTTTTGTCATCTCCAAATGTAAGTTCGACTGTTTCTGTTAAAACATCTGTGTAGCTATAAGAAACCCGTTCAAATGAATTTGAATCTTGATCTAATTTTATAATAAATACAGATGGGAATGTTTCTTCTAGGATGCCGGATCTTTCAATCGTTTTACGGCGTCCACCATTTGCCTTTAATGTTAATGGTTTACCGATACGAGCATCTAAAGCTTCCTTGATCTCAACTATTGTTTTACCCATTAGACACATCCACCTCACTTACTCAAATTTTAACACAGATTGTTGTTTTTTGTCAAATGAAAGGAAACGAATCCTAAATTATAACAACGTATTAATTTTGTTGTCAATCATTATTTTTGTATTATGGCTTATCCTTTACAATTGGCAAATAAAATATGTATAAGAGGAAGAATCAATTAGAAGGCAAATCCTCTTGCTTTTCCAAGTCCTTTTCGATCGGCATTCCTGTTCTTAGCAGCCCGCGTGTCTCCACTCCGCCCAACCCGCCTTCGTTTGAAAGCGTATTGCGCAGAACATCCATGACGTGAACACGATCCATAAAAGAGGTAAGGCATATTTTTGAAACGATATATACCGGATCAAGGGCATGGATGTTAACACGTTCAGGCGAACTTGCAAAATTTGCGCCAGCTTTAATAAGGGATTCAAAGTGGGATTGGCATGCGCCGGCAAAAATAACGAGTTGATCAAGGTGGCGAATTTTTGTCCGTACTTCTTTTACTGTCCTCACAAAATGTTTAGAATGCCGGTACGCCTGCAAATCCTTTTTCCCGCCTTTCATTTTTAAAAAGGCATCATGCCCTGTGATTACCAAGACATCAGGCCGGACTTGATCAAGCAATTTGGGAACGCGCTGCGGCATGTCCGCCTCGCTCATATGGACGCCTACAACCGGAACGCCAAGCTTTTCATATAATTGAAGGCACTTTTCTAAATAGCGATTATCGCCGTCCACATGAAGTACTTTTCCAGGCAGTTCAAAATACCGTTCGTCATGCTTATACCCGCCCGTTGAAACGTATTCGCGTTTTTGCTGCAAAAGCTTAAAATCTTGGCGAAATAAACGAAAGGAACGATCGACTTTCTTTTTCAATTGATTCCGTAATTTATTTTTTTCTTCTTCTGGCATAAGGACAAGATCAGAAAGGGGAGCATCCGCAGAAAGCCGCATTTCTTCGCCAATGAGGTCAACAATTTGTGAATCTTCATGAATATGAACGACACGAAAGAGAATATCACAATTGTAAGACTTTCTTGCTACAATCGAATCTGCTTGAATCTTCACATTCCTTCCCCCTGACAACACATCGCTTACTTCACTATATGCCAGGCATTTGAGAAAAATGAGCTATCCTTTAAGACGACGATGGACTGCATTCGCAAGAAACGCAAACTCTTTGATTGAAAGCGTCTCTCCACGCCTTGAAGGTTCAATTTCAAGATCCGTTAACATCACTTGGAGGTCTGCTTTAGCTATAGGCACATTCAAATTTTTTGCTAAATTATTTAAAATCGTTTTCCGCCGCTGCGCAAAGGAAGCCCGAACGACTTCAAAAAACAGTTTTTCGTCTATAACTTGAACGGATGGCTCTTTAAGCATATGCAGCTTAAGAACAGCAGAATCGACATTGGGCTTCGGAACAAATACATTGCCAGGCACTGTAAACGCTGTTTCTGCCTGCGCATAATATTGGACAGCAATGGTAAGGGAGCCGTAATCTTTCGTCCCGGGCTCAGCGGAAATCCGTTCTGCTACTTCCTTTTGAATCATGCAGACAATTCCGCGAATGGGAAGCTTATCTTCGAGCAGCTTCAATAAAATTGGTGTCGTTGCGTAATACGGCAAATTAGCAACAACCATCAAATCCTGTTCTTTCTGAAATTCCTTTTCGATGACAGCATGAATATTGGCTTTCAATACGTCTTGATGGATGAGTGCAATATTTTTATAATCCGACAAGTTTTCTTTTAAAATAGGAATGAGCCGCCCATCAATTTCAAAAGCGACGACCTTGTTTGCTTTTTGCGCTAATTTTTCTGTAAGTGCCCCAAAACCGGGGCCAATTTCAATAATGCCGGTTGAATCTGTTACATTTGCAGCGGCCACAATTTTTTCTAAAACATTGGCATCGACTAAAAAATTTTGCCCCAAGCTTTTTTTAAAGGAGAAACCGTGTTTTTCCAATATTTCTTTCGTTCGTCTCGGCGATGAAATTTCTTTATTCATTTGTTTCCCCCTCTTTGATTTGATGGACCGCTTGTTCAAGCTCTTCCAGTGTAATTTGGAACATATTTAATCTTTTATACAACTGTTTTCCATTCATATAGCCAATATTTAATACGTTTCCGAGCTGCTCACGCAAGTTGCGGGCATTTCCCCCGCCAATTAGCTGAAGGCCAACGAGCACTTCCCATGGAATGGTTTCTTTCTCATCAGGCATCTCTTCCCTAACAGATGAGAGAGCCTCCCTTACCGCTTCAATTGGAGCGTGCTCAATGCCAAGCCCTTTTCCATTCTTTGCTTTCGCATCCTTTTTCATAAGGAAGGCATGCTTCACACCGGGAACAGATGAACTAATGATTTTACGGATTCGCTCTCCGGGATAATCCGGATCGGTGAACACAATGACCCCGCGCCTTTCCTGTGCAACTTGAATCCTTTTTAACGTTTCGCTGCTAATTTCTGAACCATTCGTCTCCAGTGTATCAGCATCAACTGCTTGTTTAATTTTTTCTGTGTCGCTTTTTCCTTCGACCACAATGATTTCACGAATTTTCATCGATTCCTCCAAAATTTTTTAAAATCTTTAAGAAAAAATGAAACTTTTCTAGGGCATAACTCGTCTCTATTTATAATAAAGAATTTCAAAAGAAAAACACAGGGAGGCACCCCTGTGTAAATTAATCGACAATTTTTACTTTCACATTTTTTCTTCCCCAGGAGGTTGCTTTTGAATTTGATGGAACGAATACATCGATTCTGTTCCCTTTAATCGCCCCTCCGGTGTCTGCAGCAATGGCATATCCATACCCTTCGACATGGACTTTTGTGCCTAGTGGAATGACATTCGGATCGACGGCAACCACTTTCGCTCCTGGGTTTGCTTTTAAGTTAACCCCTGTTGCTGTCACACCTGAACAGCCGGAACAATTTGCCGTATAAGCTGTGCTTGACATATAAATCGTTTTACCGCCTGATGGCGCTTTGGCAGCAGCTTGTGCAGATGGCTCGTTGGAAGACGCAGACTGCTTACGCGAAACGGTTTTCGGCACTTCCTTTGTTCCGACAGCAACAATTCGATTTTTGCTGTCCTTTACTTTCTCTTCTTTCACCAGTTTACGTTTGACTTCTTTGCCGTTCTCAAGAATGACCTCATAATGTTTCTTCACTTTGCCTTTTTGGCCCTCATCAATGACTTTTTCTTTCCCTTTGGACAGGGATCCATCTTTTTTCGTTACAGTCGCAAAGGCAACTGCTTCTTCCACTACATCGGTGACCTTTTCCACGCGAACGACGTTAATTTTCGTTTCAGGGGAAACTTCTTCATCTTTTCCAGGTTCTACTCGGTCAAGTTCATTAAGCTCTACCTTTTGTTCTTTTAAAAGATCAGCGACCGTAGTCGAAGTGGTCCACACTTTTTTCTCTTTATCGCCAATTACAAGTGGAATTTCAAAGGCGGACTCAAATTGAATTTCAAGATTTTCCTCAATCGCTTCTGACTGGGCTGGGTTTATTTTGTCATGCTCTTTCACTGTAATTTTGCGTTCTTCAAGAACATCCCCAACCGTATCTTTCACAGTCCATATATCATGTTTCTTCCCATCTATATTTAAAACAACTTGCTTTGCAGGTTTCCATACAACTTTCATTCCATCTTCAATTGCAGCATCTAATGCAGGCTCGATGAAATCGTGTTGATTTACGTCAATATCTTGCTCTTCAAGCACTTCAGCAACTGAATTTGCATGTGACTTAACTTGGATTTCTTTACCATCAAGAGAAAGTATGACATCGGATTTCATCGTCTCATACACCGAAAAACCAGTAACCACACTAAGTACAATCACACTAAATAGAATGAGTAAAAACTTCTTCCCCTTGAGCAGCCCGGAAAAACGCTTCCCGTTTGCTTCCATCATCATCCTCCTTTTACATGCGTGAAAGACCTTAAAAAAGAATTGACTCGAATAAAAACTCTATTGATTTTCTCTTAACATCCCTCCCAAATTGCGCTAATATTGGTAAACTATGTTAAGTTATCGCTTATTATGCATCTGGTAGAGAAGATTTAAAAGAGAAATCTCACGACAAAATTTCCCGCCTATTTGTAGAGCTTTGTTGAAACGTTATGGCTTAAAGCTATTCCAGCGCTTATTCGACAAACTTATCCATCAGTTTATGCCGAATAACTGTTTTGCATTGTCGGACGTTTTTTGGGCTAATTCTTGATAATCGATCCCTTTTAATAATGCAATTTGTTCTGCAACGTATTTGACGTAGGCCGGTTCGTTTCTTTTCCCCCGGAAAGGATGTGGCGCCAAATATGGGCAGTCCGTTTCAATTAATAATCTTTCAAGTGGAAGCTTGGCAACCACTTCTTTCAATTGCTTTGCATTTTTAAATGTGACAGGCCCGCCGATCGAAATATAAAAATTCAAATCGATGCATGCTTTTGCATCTTCAAGTGTGCTGCTGAAACAATGCATAATGCCGCCTACTTCATCGGCACCCTCTTCTTTTAAAATCGCGATCACGTCTTCCGTCGCTTCACGATTATGTATGATAAGCGGGAGATTTACTTTTTTAGCAAGCTGAATTTGCTGTCTAAAAACTGTTTTCTGTACCTCTTTCGGAGATTTATCCCAATGGTAATCAAGGCCTGTTTCACCGAGAGCAACCACTTTCGGGTGCGGACAAAGATCTTCAATCCAGTTTAAATCGTTCTCATTCATCTCGATGGCGTCCACTGGGTGCCATCCAACTGCCGCGTATAGAAAATCATAACGTTCGACGAGCGAGATGGCTCCTTCTATCGTTTTATGATCGAACCCGACGACGATCATCTCTGATACACCGGCTTCCTGCGCGCGAACAATCACGTCCTCTACATCTTCATGAAATTGTTCAGCGTTTAAATGCGTATGCGTATCAAAAAGCATCATAATCCCCTTTCATTTCCTAAGTAAGGATATCAAAAGACCTGGTCAAATACGAATGCACCACGGTTTCATTTCTGTTACATTTCGGTAACAAAAACCATAGGAATAACAAAAGACAGCCTTGCATATACATGCTAAGCTGCCTTCGTCACTATATTATTTAACGATTGTTCCATTTTTTAAACTAGGCACTTCGACAAGCTCTAGTTTACCTTCGCTTTTTCCAGCGAGAATCATGCCTTCTGAGCGTTCGCCGCGCAATGTAACCGGCTTTAAGTTTGTCACGCAAACAACTTTCCTTCCAATCAACTCTTCAGGATAGTAAAATTCCGCTATGCCGGAGACGACTTGGCGTGTTTCTTCTCCTAAATCAAGCTGCAATTTAAGCAGTTTGTCCGCTTTTTTAACAGGTTCAGCCGACACCACTTCCGCTACTTTTAATTCTACTTTGCTGAATTCATCAATTGTAATTTCGTTTGAATTTTGGACGGCTTCCACTGGATCTTTGTCTTCTTTTTTCGGTGAAGCGCCACCCATTTTTGATAATATGATATCGATTTCCTCTTTTACATCGAGACGAGGGAAAATCGGATCTTTTTTTACTACTTGCTTCCCGCCAATGTTGGATCCAAAGTCGTCTAAACTATCCCATGATAAAAATGCTTCATTCGGAATTCCAAGTTGTTCTGTTATTTTCTTTGGCGTTTCTGTCATAAATGGTTGCAAAAGAACAGCAATATGGCGAATCGATTCCGCTAAATGGACCATAACAGAAGCAAGCTTTTCCCGCTCTTCCTCTTCTTTTGCCAATTTCCATGGCTCTGTTTCATCAATGTATTTGTTCGTTCGGCTAATAAGCTGCCAGATTGCCGCTAATGCAATAGAGAATTCCATCTTTTCCAATGCATGCTCTACTTTTTCCTTTGTTTGGCTTACAGCTTTTACAAGGCTGTCGTCAAAGTCTGTCACAGCACCTCTAAATTCTGGAATCTTGCCGCCAAAATATTTATGAATCATCGCCACCGTACGGTTCAGCAAATTCCCTAAGTCATTTGCAAGATCGTGATTGATTCTTTCAACAAAACTTTCCGGAGTAAAGACACCGTCTGACCCGAATGGCACTTCACGCAGCAAATAGTAACGGAGCGCGTCCAACCCGTACCTGTCGATTAATGTGACGGGATCGACGACATTGCCTTTTGATTTTGACATTTTGCCGTCCTTCATCAAAAGCCAGCCGTGGGCAAATACTTTTTTTGGAAGCGGCAACCCAAGCGCCATTAACATGATTGGCCAGTAAATTGTATGGAAGCGAACAATTTCCTTGCCGACAAGGTGGACGTCGGCCGGCCAATACTTCTCATACTTCGATTCATCGCCTGATCCGTAGCCAAGCGCTGTAATGTAATTCGATAACGCATCAATCCATACATAAATCACGTGTTTCGGGTCGTTTGGCACTTTAATGCCCCAATCAAAAGATGTTCTTGAAACAGCTAAATCTTCAAGCCCAGGCTTAATAAAATTATTAATCATTTCATTTTTGCGTGACTCCGGTTGAATAAAATCAGGATTTTCTTCATAAAACTGAAGCAACCGATCAGCATACTTGCTCATTTTGAAAAAATAAGATTCTTCTTTGACCTTTTCAACCGGCCGGCCGCAATCAGGGCATTTTCCATCCACAAGCTGTGTTTCCGTATAAAATGACTCACAAGGCGTACAATACCAGCCTTCATACTCACCAAGATAAATGTCACCCTGCTTTACAAGCTGATCAAATATTTTTTCCACCGCTTTTTTATGCCGTGTTTCAGTCGTTCGGATAAAATCATCATAGGAAATATCCAATTTCCTCCATAGCTTCTGGATACCCGCTACGATATTATCGACATAGGCTTGCGGAGAGACCCCTTCTTCCTCCGCTTTTTGCTGAATCTTTTGCCCATGTTCATCAGTTCCTGTTAAATACAACACATCATAACCACGCAGCCGTTTATACCTTGCTAATGCGTCACCTGCTACTGTCGTATACGCATGGCCAATATGAAGCTTTCCGCTTGGATAATAAATTGGCGTTGTTATATAAAACGTTTTCTTATTCGGCTCCATCTTCGTTCCTCCTTTTTCCACTCAGGGCTTGAAAAAGCCCCCGCCCCTTGGGCGAGAGCATACAATACTTATCGGTCAAACATGTGCGAAAGCAAATTGAAAAATGACCGTTCAAGCAGGAAAGACATTTTTCATCCATCGCCGCCCGTACCAGTTCCTTCCCCAAAATATACCGAAAAAGCAAACGTCATGTCAAGATTTGCCTTCTTTTTCAAACTTGTAAAAAACATTCTTTATTTTAACACAGAATGTCATCAATTTGTAATTGACCCAGTTAATGGCACTTGGTATGATTTAAAGAAAAATGTCGAATTTTGACAAAGAATGAGGGGATTCATTTGAAATCTACTGGAATCGTACGCAAAGTCGACGAGCTAGGACGCGTTGTTATCCCAGTTGAGCTACGCCGTACACTTGGCATTGAAGTAAAGGACAATATCGAAATAATTGTTGAAAACGATCGAATTGTATTAAAAAAATATACACCGTCGATGTCTTGTCACATAACCGGGGAAGTATCGGATGACAATCTCGTACTCGCAGACGGAAAACTAATTTTAAGCAAAAAAGCCGCGGAAAAAATATTGGAAGAAATCAAAGCGATGTTCACCCCGCTATAATTAAGGGAAACTTCTCAGTGGGGGATTTTTATCCCCCCGTTAATGCGGGATAAATGAATTCAAAACCTCATTTTCACTCATGCTTTGGCTTAAGAGTCAATATGATAAATATGATATACTTCCCTTTTTGGCAATCCCCGATCTTTTGCTGCTTGTTTCACCGCTTCCTTTGTAGGCTGCCCTTCTTTTTCAATGTAGTAGGTGACATGTTCTTTCACCGAAAGATGGCTCCACCAATGATTCGTTTCAGAAGGTTGATCGTCTGAAGCCCCTTCAACAATGATGCAAAATTCACCTCGTATGGCGGCGTTTTCAGCCCAATTGGTTAAGTCTTGCACCGTTCCACGTATAAATTCTTCATATCGTTTTGTCAGTTCTCTGGCGATCACCGCATTCCGATCTCCGAATGCTTGGTGAATCTCTTTTAACGTTTCCTTTAAACGATGGGGCGCTTCGTAAAAAATGATTGGCACTTTCATGTAAACTAGATCCTGCAACGCTTGTTTCTTCTCTTTATGCGACCGCGGAAGAAACCCATAAAAGTAAAAATGATTGGTAAGTAGGCCAGAGGCAATCAGAGCGGTTATCGCGGCATTTGCCCCTGGAAGCGGTATAACTTGTATGCCTTCCCCAATGCATGCCGTAACAAGGTCGTTTCCCGGATCAGAAATGGCAGGTGTGCCCGCGTCAGTGACAAGGGCAATTTTTTTCCCTTTGATTAATTGTTCGATGAGGTGGGCGCCTTGCCTTTCTTTGTTATGTTCATGATAGCTGATAAGCGGTGTTCCAATCTCATAGTGATTGCATAATTTACGTGTCACCCGTGTATCTTCAGCGGCAATCACGTCGACTTCTTTCAACGTGGACACTGCCCGGAACGTGATGTCTTCCAAGTTTCCAATGGGAGTGGGAACGAGATAAAGACAGCCTTTGGAACCGGACGCTTCATCCATTTGCTTCTGGCTCATCCCTTTTCTTCCTTTCAATCAATGCCATTTTTTCACCGCGATTCAATGCTTTTATTTGATTTTCAACTTTGAGCGCTTCACTCTTTGTCTTGAACGCTTCTGTATAAACGACCGCTAACGGCCCTCTTCCCCTCGTATATTTTGCTCCTTTCCCTGACGCGTGCGCGGCCAGCCGTTTCTCGATGTCATTCGTGGAACCTGTATACAGGCTCCCGTCGCCGCAACGCAAAATGTAAACAAAATAGTTACCCACCATATAAAATCTCCTTTATTTCCGCTGTATACACATTGTTGTGATCGTAAACCGTTAATGGCGGCAAAACTTTTAAATCAGCCTTCCCATCTTTTGTTCCCTCAATTAAAACAATGTTCGCATCACTCCCGTTCTTTGGATGAACAAATTGCAGCCGCTTTGGTTCAAGCCGATACTTTTTCATTAATTCCAAAAGTTCAACAAGCCGGTTTGGACGGTGTACGAATGCACCTTTCCCTCCTTGCTTAAGCAACCGGCTCATCGTTCTTACACAGTCTTCCAATGTGCAATACATTTCATGCCTTGCCATTGCAGTGTGAAGGCTCTTTTTCACGTCTCGTTCATTCGTTCGTTTAAAATACGGGGGATTGCATGTGACAACATCGTATGACCCGTCCAAAAAAGAAGATTCCAATTGGGTTAAATCGTTGCATAAAATTTTAATGCGATCATGAAGCCCGTTCAATCGGACACTTCTTTCCGCCATATCGCACAGCTTTTCCTGCATATCCAACGCAATGATTTTGCCTTTTGTCCGCCTGCTTAACAAAAGGGGAATCACGCCATTTCCTGTGCATAAATCGATAAGCTTCCCTTTTTGGATCGGAACATAGACAAATTTTGCAAGCAAAACAGAATCCAATGAAAATGAAAACACATCGCCAGCCTGGATAATTTTTAAATCTTTTTGTCCAATATAATCGATACGTTCGTGCTTCAACAATTCTTCCATGCGGGTACTCCTTATAAAAATGTTACATAAAAAAACTTTCCTTTCGGAAGTTTTCTTCAAGGAAAGATCACATTATTTTTTATTTAAAAAGGAAAGGCAAAACAGGCAGTCTCCTTCTTGGCGGATGCTTCCATAATGCACATTGCAAATATGGAAGCCTTCCTGATAAAGCCTTGCAAGGTTGTCGTAGCCTTCACCAAATTTCGGTTGTTGTTTCTCGTCTTCCTTCTTTTCTGTTTCAGATAAACCTTCTTCACCAAAATCGTTTAATCGTTCACGCAAGTGATGGTTTTCAACTTCAAGACGGTGATTTTCTTCCATAAGGAACGCAAACTGTTCCTTCAATTCTCCAAGCTGGCGATACAAGCTGTCAATTTGCTCTTCCATTGAATTCACTTGCGAAAAGATTTCTTGTTTCTCCACTAACCATCCACCTCTTTTATCACGGTGCAACCGTCCATAGGGCCCAGTTTTAGAGAAATGGGGAAGTCTAAGCGGGAAAATATAACGGATGCTCATTTGCCGATAAATACCGCTTGATTGCGTGAGCAGCAAAAATCATTAGCATGTCGTTAGAAGAGAATACGCCTTCTCGTGTTTTAAGCTTTGTCAATCTCTTGTTTGCAATGAAACAATCTCTTCTTGAACGAGTTCTTCTAGCGTAAATTCTGTTACACGCTGCACTTCTTCCAATTCGACTAGGATGAGTCTTTCAAGAATGTTTAAGCCGACCACTTTCCCTTTTCCGTTCGGAGTTTCGACAACATGGCCAACATCCGGCATTTCCAGCTTTGCCTCTTCGTATTGATCGTTTTCATATTTTAAACAGCACATTAGCCTGCCGCATAAGCCGGAAATTTTCGTTGGATTAAGTGAAAGCTTTTGATCCTTTGCCATTTTGATCGAAACAGGTTCGAAATCCCCCAAAAACGTTGAACAGCAAAGCATGCGCCCACATGGGCCGATGCCTCCAAGCATTTTCGCTTCATCCCGTACACCAATTTGGCGAAGTTCTATCCTTGTCCGAAAAATAGCCGCTAAATCCTTAACCAATTCACGGAAATCCACCCTGCCGTCAGCCGTAAAGTAAAATACGATTTTATTACGATCAAACGTATACTCCGCATCAACGAGCTTCATCGGGAGATCGTGCTCAACGACCTTTTTTTCACACAGACTTAGGGCTTCTTTCGCTTGCTGGCTATTTTCTTTCACCATATCTTTGTCTTCAGATGTAGCTATACGGATGACTCGTTTTAGCGGAAGGACGATATCATTTTCCTCTACTTGCCGCTTTTCGATGACAGCTTTTCCTAATTCGACGCCTCTAGCCGTTTCGACAATAACAAATTCATTTTTCGGAATATCTAGTCCATTCGGGTCAAAATAATATACTTTACCCGCCTTTTTAAAGCGGACGCCGACAATATCATACAAAGTCACAATCTATATCACTCCTGTAGCTTAAGCACAGTTTGTTCAATCAATAATTGAGGATTCACATTGGCATTTAGGCGCTTTTTTGCTTCCAGGATAACTTCCATCTGCTTGATGACCTGCTGCTTCGTAAAGCGAAAATGAAATTGTTCAAGCTTCTCTCTTTCTTGAATAAATACCATTTCGTCTTCTTTACCTAATTTCAACTGCAACACATCCCGATGCCATAATAGAAGCAACTGAAGCCCTAGTTCCAATTGTTCCCTCTCTTTGAAGTGTGGAATCCATTTCTCGTGAATTGTAAGAAGAACCTGATAATGCCTTTCCAAGATTTCTTCCATCAATTGTATCACTAATTTTCGGGCTTGTGCAAACCACTCTTCTTCACATCGTGCTTTAGCCGACTCATAATCATTCGTAATCGCTGAAGCGAGATACGCAATTGATGTTGGAATGTTATATTCCTCAATAAGCATGCGGCGAATTTCGGCGCTTGGCAGTGGGTTAAATGTGATTGTCTGGCAGCGCGAGATAATTGTAGGGAGAAGTTGTTGGATCTGTTCAGTAAGTAAGAGCGCCGTTTCGTGTTCATTTGGTTCTTCTAAAAATTTAAGAAGGCTATTTGCGGCACTTTGTGTCATACGGTCAGCATGTTCTATAATGTATAATTTACGTTTTGACTCTGATCCCCGATATGAAAATTCTTTACGCAGCAAACGAATTTGTTCGATTTTTATGGAATGTCCTTCAGGCGAAAAAAAATGAACGTCAGGATGGTTTTTTGATGTGATCCTTTTGCAATCGCTGCATTCATTGCAAGGTTCAACGCCATCTAAAAAAGGGCAAAACAGTGTTTTTGCAAGCGTAACTGCGATGCCCATTTTTCCGGTTCCTTTACTGCCTTCAAATAAATAAGCATGTGAAAGGCGGTTTTTTTTCATGCTGTTTGTAAGCAATGCCGCTGCATATGGTTGTTTTCTTTTCCATTCTTTCCAGCTTGTCATGTTAAAACCTCTTACGTGTACAGGTTAATGAGCAACCCTTTAATTTCACCAATTTTTCCCATTAAGTCAATAGATTGTTTGTTTCTATCTAAAACGATCGTTGCTAAATTAAGAAGCTCCTCATCAATTTTTTCAACGAGTATGTGCGATTCCATTTTTCCAGAATGGCTGAACGTGCTTGAATGCTTCAGATTCATCCCGAAATGAACAGCTTCTTTTACGAAACGTTCGACGAGCTGCTTGTATTGGTGAAGCTCCTTAATCGTTTGAGAACGGGCGAGTTTTTCCCCTTGCTTTTCAATGTCGAATAACAGCCTTTTAAGCCTTTCTTTATGGGTTTTTTCATTTTCTTTCCTGAGCAGTACTTGAAAATCTTCTTTTCCTTCTTTTACATGACGTTGTTCTATCTTCGTTTTTTCAACAAGGGGGCGCATGTCTTGGCCAATTTTCATTTGTTCTTACTCCTTCTAAAATTGGTGAAAAGCTTCCACTGGCAAAACAAACACAGTCGCTCCACCCACTTCAACTTCTACCGGGTAAGGGGAATATGCATCTGCACTTCCGCCAAGGGGTGACATTGGTGCAACAAGCTGCTCCCTTGATTTGCAGTTATCTTTTATAATTTCAAGCAAACGGTCCAATTGTGTATCATCGGTCCCAATTAAAAACGTCGTGTTGCCAGCCCTTAAGAAACCTCCAGTCGATGCCAGCTTTGTTGCCCTGAAATTCTCTTTGATAAGTGCCTGTGACAACCTAACACTATCCTTATCCTGGATTACCGCCATAACAAGTTTCATTGCAATCCTCCCTTAAGCACTTACATTTTTAAATGCTTTCAAAGTCTTTTTTGATCAAAGAAAAAATAGCTTCTTCCGATTGGTGGCCATCGAGCAATAAGATACGGTCACGATGCTGCTTGTACAATTCCAAGAATCCGTAGCGAACTTGTTTGTGGTATTCGATTCCCTTTTGTTCAATGCGGTCAAGTGTTTCACCGCTGCGAGCAATCAGGCGTTTTTGGGCCTGTTCAGGTGAAATATCTAATAAATAGCTTCGATCAGGCGTAAGCCCGCCTGTCGCAAAGTCATTAATTTCAAGTATTTTCTGTACGCCTATTTCTAAACCATACCCTTGATAAGCAATCGAAGCATCGACAAACCGATCACAAAGGACGATCACCCCTTTTTCAAGCGCCGGAATAATCTTTTCCCTTACGTGCTGTGCACGTGAAGCAGCATAGAGAAGCACTTCCGTTTCTTTCATCATTTCCGTATGCCCAGGATGTAAAATGAGTGAACGAATCGCATCGCTTATTCTCGTGCCCCCTGGCTCCCTTGTTAAGAGAAATGGTTTTTCTTTTTCTTTCAAATAAGCTGCCAGTTTTTTGATTTGTGTTGTTTTTCCTGCTCCATCGGGTCCCTCAAATGTAATGAACCGACCATTTCCTTGCACTGCCCATTCCCCTTTTCATTTACCTCTTATAGAGGCCGTTCAAAAAGTTCAGGCCCCCTTTTTGAACACCCATTTAAAATGTATATATTTTTAGTTGTCCATCATTTAATAAGCTTCCGCCGTGAAACCGGGCCCCAGCATCGGCTAGCCGTTCAATTGCCATAAGATGCTCTTGCTTAATTTCCTCTCCCTTCAGAAGAAGAGGTATTCCTGGAGGATAGGGAATCACAGCTTCTGCGGCGACTTTCCCGATTGCTTTTCTTTGAGCAGTCCATTGGGGCAAAGCCTTAGCCATTGCTTTGTAATCCATCTTTAGTGTACTGAATGCCTGTGTGGGAATGATGGGCACCGCCTTTTTTAAGCGGGATGCTTGTTCGATTCCTTCCAATGCACAACTGATTAATCCGATTGTTTTTTCAATTTCCTGTAAAGGAGCAAACGGCATCACAAACAGGACATTCCATTCATCAGCCAGCTCCGTGTACACTCTTTTGTCTTCCAGCCGTTTTTGTAAATGAAATCCGCTGACATTCGTCTCACTTTGAATGACGATCTTTAAAGGATCTTGCTTATATTGACCGCATTCATTAAGCAATCGAATTCCTGGTATCTTACCAAGTTTTTCTCGAAAATCACGAATGTCCTTTATGATATGTTCTGTTTCTTCTTCCGATAATTGTGATAAATAATAACGTGCTAAATCAAGAGAAGCCATAATTGGATAAGATGGACTGCTGGACTGAAGCATTGCCAAAAATTTTTTTAGTTCTTTTCGTTTAGGAAAACATTTGTTGACGTGTAGATAAGAGCCCATTGTCATTGCCGGCAACGTTTTATGAGCAGATTGGACAACGACATCGGCGCCAAGCGCTAGCGCTGAAGTTGGAAACAGCGGGTGAATTCCTAGGTGCGCCCCGTGCGCCTCATCGACGAGAACGATCAACCCTTTAGCGTGTGCGAATTGGATAATTTCTTGTAAATCGACTGACATGCCGTAATAGTTTGGATTTGTTAAAATGATCGCTTTCGCATCTGGATACGCATAACATGCCTTTTTTACAACATCTATTGTAACACCTACCGCTATCTTTGCTTCACCGTCAACGAAAGGTGATAAAAAAACGGGATTGGCATTTGCAAGTTCCAAACCGTTCATAATCGATTTGTGGCTGTTTCTCTGTACGAGAACGGTTTCCCCTTCATGACATGAAGCGAGAATCATCGCGAGATTCCCAACTGTAGAACCACCGACAAGAAAATAGCTTTCTTCACACCCATACAGATTGGCTGTTAATTGCTGTGCTCTGCCAATTGCAGCTTCAGGTTCGTGAAGATCATCAAGTCCGTTCAATTCTGTAGCATCAATGGAGAGAAGAGATTTGTAAACTTTTTTGGCCCTCTCTGGAAAAAGGTTCCCATTTTTATGGCCCGGAACGTGAAATGAAAGCGGATTTTGGTCTCTCCAAGCAAGCAAAGCCTCAAATAACGGCGTTTCATTTTGGTCCATATAACAGTTTTTCCTTTATATCTTCGTTAAGTTTACCTATTATTCTACCATATTCCTCTACGTTTGTTACAGAAGAAAAAGTCAAAAAAACAGGCCTAAATCACCTGAAGCCTATTCTTTGTTTGTGATAAGGGCAGTCTTTAATTTTTCAAGCTGATGTAAATAAAACAGATACTTGGCATCATTCGTATCCGTTGAAACGACATTTCTCTCACATTCTTCACACATAAATTGATCGCTTATTGTTATGCCTGATGCTTGCTCTTTTTCACAAATGAAGCAAATATTTTGATGTGATTTTTTGTAAGCCAATCGCGCCATTTTTCCACCTCCAAAACAATGATGAGAATCAATTGTTTTTGGCTCCATTTTTCCCAACTGGAGGAAAAATATACATATAACTATCTTTATGTTTGCGATTAGCTATTTGTGTCTGTCTTAGGAAAAACGCCCTGTCGCGTTTTTTTTTAGAAGTGAGACTGCGAGCAAAGCGAGTTAGTGAGAGAAAGAACTCTGTGTGTGCTAACGATAAGCCTAACTTTTATAATAACAGCTGATCAATGGCTATAAGCGCAGCCACTCCGGGAATGCCAAGAAAACCGGAAACCGCTGCCGTTGCAATATTGATTGGGATATGAATATTTAACTGGACGCCGACAACATTTAGAAAAAATAAAAACAGGGCACCAATCATAATTTTTACAATGCCTAGACCAAGAAACCGCAAAGGTTTTATGGAAACTCCCATCAATAATAGTAAAATGATAAATCCGGCAAACAATGAAATGACAATCATGGATTCCACCTTCTTCCTCCTTTAAATAAACGTCATCAGCCTGTACATATATATATGAAAAAAGTTAAAAAAAAGAAGCCCCTCTTACGGCTTCATTGAAATCTTGCGTATCTTTGCTTCTTTTAACAAAAATAGATATTTTGATTCAGCAAGTTTTAATTCGTACAGAAGTTCATAAGGAGGTTCCACGCTTTTCTGAACAAGTTCTCTTTTTGTAAACCATTCCTCTTTCACTCTTTCAAGCGTCTCAATGAGATGTTCGTCATAGGTTTTCCGCAGTTTTTTCTTAAATAGCATCGTCTGCACCCTCTGCCTATAGCTCACGGCGCCCTTCAAGCGCCTTTGAGAGTGTGACTTCGTCTGCATACTCCAAATCTCCACCAACAGGGAGACCATGGGCAATTCGCGTAGTTTTTATTCCTACCGGTTTTACAAGCCTTGCAATATACATCGCGGTTGCTTCCCCTTCAATGTTTGGATCTGTCGCTAAAATTAACTCTTGGATCGTGTCATCACTTAGCCTTTTAAGCAGTTCAGGCACTTTAATATCTTCAGGCCCGATGCCATCAATCGGAGAAATGGCGCCATGAAGAACATGATACAATCCTTTATATTCTTTCATCTTTTCCATTGCCATGACATCTTTAGAATCTTGCACGACACAAATGACAGAGCGATCCCTGCTTGAGTCATCACAGATGTAGCAAGGATCGCGATCCGTTATATTTTGGCAAATGGAGCAATTTGTCAAATCCCGCTTTGCATTAACAAGTGCTTTCCCGAACTCAAACACGTCTTCTTCTTTCATTTCTAATACGAAAAATGCCAATCGGACAGCAGTTTTCGGCCCAATTCCCGGCAATTTCATAAAGCTGTCAATCAACTTGGCTATCGGTTCAGGATATCGCACATTACACTCTCCCAATCATTAAAAATCTAAAGCCTACAACTGCATCAAAATAGGCCTGGAATGTTCATTCCTTGTGTAAATTTCCCCATGCTTTTGTTTGCAAGTTCATCAGCTTTCTTTAGGGCGTCATTTGTGGCAGCCAGTACTAAATCTTGCAGCATATCAATATCTTCAGGATCAACGACCTCTTCTTTAATTTGCACGTCAAGGACCTCTTTATGGCCATTGACGATGACCGTCACCGCGCCGCCTCCAGCTGTCCCTTCAATTTTTTGCTCTTTCAATTCTTCCTGTGCTTTCATCATTTCTTTTTGCATTTTTTGCATTTGTTTCATCATGCCACCCATGTTGCCACCCATATTACCCATGCCTCGTTTCATTCACTTATTCCTCCCGTTTCTTTAATTTCTATAATTTCCTCGCCAAAAATCCGCTTCGCTTCGGCAATCAGCGGATCTTCCTCATGTTTACTGTTCTTCTTTCCTTCACTTTCTTCCTGCTGGTTCTGAACGAAAGACTCTTTTACTTTTTCCCAATCGCTGTCTATAATGGTGAGCATTGCCAACGGTTTATTAAGGATTTTACGGACCGATTGCTCTACTGTCGTCCGTATTTGGTCTTTGCTTGCCATTTGGCAATGCATTTCATAAGGAAAAGAAAGAAGAAAGGTATCGTCTGAACAGGCGACCGGCTGGCTGTCTTTCAACCATGCGTGGGCAGAAACTTTTTCCTGGCGAATCTCATTCATGATGTTTCCCCACATTTGCCGCAAATTGTTCAGCTCTTGTTTTGATGCTTTTTTTAACATCGCCTTTACAGGAGCGAACGGCTGCTTTCCTGAACTGGAAGAAGCTTGTTGTTTTGCGGGCTTATCTTTATTGGCCTCTTGAATTTGTCCAGATTCAACCGGCTGCTGTTGTTTAAGACGGTTCAATTCTGATTCCAGCTGTTCAATTTTGCCAAGCAGATTCGTATACATCTCGCTCTGTTCAGCGCTGCTGTCTTCCTGGCAAAGCTTAACGAAAGCCACCTCTAAAAAGATTCGCTTGCTATTGGTCCATTTCATTTCTTGCTGGCTGGCATTTAATGTATCGATGACTGAATAAATCCATTGTTTTGGACAATGCTGGGCAAGATTCCGAAAGCTCTCATCCTTTTCTCCCCGTTCACGGATTTCTTCAAGAGCAGGAGCAGTTTGAAACAAAAGCAAGTCACGAAAATAATAGATGAGATCCTCGATAAAACGCATCGGATCCTTCCCGTTTTCGATCAGTTCATCCACTGCTTCGAGTGCGCCCTCCGCGTCTTTATTTAAAAACGCACTGGCGATGCGCGACAAAAATGATTCAGATACCGTTCCGGTTACCGCCAAAACGTCTTGAACGGTAATCTTATCATCACTATACGAAATCACTTGATCGAGAATGCTTAGCGCATCCCGCATTCCGCCTTCCGCAGTGCGGGCAACGAGTGATAGTGCGTCGTTCTCTGCATCAAGCCCTTCTCTCTCCATAATGGTTTGCATGCGGCGAACCATCGCTTTATTCGGAATGCGCCGAAAATCAAACCTTTGGCATCTTGAAATAATCGTTGGGGGAACTTTATGGGGTTCGGTCGTCGCCAAAATAAAAATGGCATGGCCAGGAGGTTCTTCAAGCGTTTTCAGCAAAGCATTGAACGCACCTGTAGAAAGCATATGCACCTCATCGATAATATACACTTTGTTCACCGATTGGGCAGGCGCATATTTTACTTTTTCACGAAGATCGCGAATTTCATCGACCCCATTGTTTGAAGCTGCATCAATTTCAATGACGTCTGAATTTGAACCGTCCAGGATACTCCGGCAGGTGGAACATTCATTGCAAGGTTCCCTGACAGGAGCCTTTTCACAGTTTACCGCTTTGGCAACAATCTTTGCCGCTGTTGTTTTTCCTGTTCCGCGCGGTCCAGTAAAGAGGTATGCATGGGAAAATTTACCGGAAACAATCGCGTTTTGCAACGTTTTTGTCACGTGTTCCTGCCCGATTAAATCTTTAAACGTCCTCGGCCGCCAAACTCGGTAAAGCGCTTGATAGCTCATTCCCAATCCCCCTCGTCAATTCCTTCCTATTATACTGTTTTAACCGATATTTTACAAAAGAGAAAAGCAAAAATGATAAGAAAAGGTAAATAAAAAACCCACCCTTAAAAGAGTGAGTGAAATTACTTTTATATTATTAAGCTGCCGTGCACCTTCCATTGATAGAACCAGCCTAAGCGTTACTCAAGCAGTTAGCTCGATTCAGGCAACCCTGCGGCACACGAAAGTTCCCACTTACTGCTGCTTCCTTCCGGACCTGACAGGGTTCATGAGTTTCCGTTGCGCAGGACCCGAATGTCCACACCACTTACTTAAGTCAGGCCTTAAACTGGCTAAACCTCGGAAAGGAGTTCAGCCTCGCTATAGCGGATTGCGAGTACAGGGCACCGCTACCTCCCCGCCTAGCACGGCAAATTTGATAACAGGATTAAAATGTAACTGGCGGAGGCGAGAGGATTCGAACCCCCGCGGCGCGTGAACGCCCTAACTGATTTCGAGTCAGTCCCCTTCAGCCGGACTTGGGTACGCCTCCGTAGGGACAATATTAAATATAACATAAAAACAGAAAAAATTCAATTGGCACATTTCATCTCATCTGTCTTCTGCTTCCATTTTTTTCGTCTTTTTGCCTTCTCTTAATTTGCGGAAAAAATCACGCAGAAGTGTACTGCATTCCTCTGCCCTTACCCCAGTAACAACCTCTGAGCAGTGGTTAAATCTTTCTTCATTCAGTAAATTCATTAAGCTTCCTGCACAGCCGCCTTTCGGATCGTGTGCACCGAAAACGACACGATCCACTCTTGCCATCACAATCGCACCCGCACACATGACACAAGGCTCAAGTGTTACGTACAACGTGCAGTCTGTCAAACGCCAAGTGCCGAGCTTGCGGCATGCGGTGTCAATCGCAAGCATTTCAGCATGAGACGAGGCGCGCTGCTCAGTCTCCCGCAAATTGTAGCCAGCGCTTATGACTTCACCATCTTTAACGAGTACCGCACCAATCGGAACTTCGCCAATCTTCTCCGCTTTTTTTGCTTGTTCAATCGCCAGCCCCATCCAATACCCATCTTTATTTTTATCGATCATTCAGCCACCCCACACGCTTTTGTGCATTCCATTATACGCTTTTTTTCAATAAGAAAAAAGCTGCCCAACGCTTCAAACAGCTTCTTTGTCAAGGGGTTGCATTTTTTCCTTCATTCTCGGCCCCGGCCTTTGAATTCCGTCTTATACCCGTTTTCGAACAACAAAATTGTCCTGCACAAGCAGCCAATTCTGAGGAAAACTTCTACCAAGCACCCAATAGAAAAAGCCGCGAATGCCAAGCTCTTTCACTAAATTAAATTTCGCCTGGATGCTTCTCGCATCCTCAAACCATACTTCATGGCGTCGATTTTGTTCATCCGTATAAGTGAAAAATGGCGCTTGCGACTCTGTATCGTATTGAATGGCTGCATTGTACCTTGCAGCAAGTTCAATCGCTTGTTGTGGACTAATCGAACGTGCCCTTCTTCCCCCTGGCTCATAAGGCAGTGTCCAATCGTAGCCATACAAAGGAATTCCCATCATCACTTTATTTCTTGGTACGACAGAAAGTGCATATTCGAGCACACCGCGCACTTGATTAATCGGGGATACGGCCATCGGCGGGCCTCCCGACCATCCCCACTCGTATGTCATAAAGAAAATAAAATCGACAATCCTCCCGTGTGCAGGATAATCATGCCCTTCGTACAGCACACCTTGCTGCTCGCCACTCAGCTTCGGGGCAAGTGCTGTTGAAAGAAAAAAATTATGTTCTTTTACACGCCTACGTGCTTTTCGAAGAAATTGATTATACCGTTCCCGATTTTGTGAACCAACATATTCAATATCAAAATCTAAGCCAAGATAACCCTTTTCGATCATGATTCGTATTGCCTCATCGAGAATTTGATCTTGCAGATTTTCATCCGTAAAAAATGCGGTCGCCAGCTCTGTTGTAAACGTACCTTCTTCAAAATTTGTAACAACCATAAGCGGTACCGTGCGATGCGCATATGCTGCATTGATAAGCGGCTGGTCATTAGGTACAGGATCCAGCGTTCCGTCACGGTTAATCGAATACTGAAAGACAGTTAAAAATGTTAAATGTTCAGCAACTTGATCAATAACTTCCGTTGACTGCGCACCCGTTATTTTCGGATCGATATAGGCACTGACGTCGACGGCAGGACGGCTTTTCTGTGGAATATATAGCCTTAAGCCAACCGGGATATTTTGCGGATTAGAAATTTGATTGATACGGACAAGCTCTTCCAGAGAAACACCGTACCTTTCGCTAATTTGAGAAAGCGTTTCACCGCGTGTAACCCAGTGGTAGCTTCCCAAAATTGGAATAACGATCGTTTGTCCAACAACTAGCCGATCGGGATTTGGGATTTCGTTTGAGGAAACAAGTTCGTTTAAATTCACTCCATATGCCTGCGATATTCTCCAAAGCGTATCCCCTGGCTGTACTACATGAATTTGCATTTGACGTCCTCCTACATACGATTTATTTTATTAAATCGTATGTGAGACAGCGTAAAACATTACGAAAAAAGCTGATCCATCAACGATTAACTTTTTCATTGAATGGAACAGCCTTCTCATCTTATTCTATTTCATCCACTCGTTTACGAGATCTTGGTTCTTTTTAATCCATTCTTTTGCAGCTGCAATTGGATCTTCTTTTTCCTGGCCGATTGCCATCAGCTCTCCAAGCGAATCATCATCCATTTTCCAATTGTTCATCCATTCCACAACTTCAGGAAAATCATCCTTAAATCCTTTTCTCGTCATAAAATAAATATCATCAGCTTCCCCATAAACTTTCTTAGGATCTTCCAAATATTTTATTTTATATTCCGAAAAGGCCCAATGTGGATTCCACATTGTTACAACGATTGGCTCTTTATTTTGATACGCTTTATCAAGCTCACTAAGCATCGCTGTCTCCGAGCTTTCAATTAAATCATAATCCAAGCTGTATTCGTCAATCGCATTCCTTGTCAATCCCATCAAACTGGCACCCGCATCAATGCCGACAATTTTTTCAAGCTTGAATTCGCTTTTTTTATCATTCAGCTCTTCGATGCTGGCAATATCCATATACTCAGGTACCGCCAGCCCTAATCCTGTACCTTCATACCACGTTTCCCCTAGTTCAATATCATCTTTGTATTCTTCATACAGCGGCTCATCCGTGATGGGAAGCCAAACTTCCGGGGCGATATCGAGATCACCTTGCGCAATCCCTGTCCATACTGGCGCTTTTTCCATTGAACTAAGCTCTACCTCATAGCCCTTGTCTTCAAGCAGCACTTTCCACAAATTTGAAACAGCCACATTTTCAGCCCAGTTATTTAATCCAATGCTAACTTTACCTTTATTTTCTTTATTTGTTTCTCCATTTCCCCCGCCACCGGCATCGTTTTCTTGTTGATTCCCTCCACAGCTTGCTAGAAGAAATATAGAAACTAAAAATAGGAAGGCAAGCAAAATATTTTTCCGCATTTTCTCTCCTCCTAAAAATTTGTAACTAGTACACCATTATAAAGGAGTGAGTCAGTAAAGGCAAAATTCGCCAAAACTTAACTGCTTCTTGCCGCATCAATCATTAAAACAATCGCAGTTACAATATGCATCACCATTCCCACAAAAGGGATCCAAGCAACAAATGAAGTAATAATGCCTAAAATGCTTCCGTGTCTATTTTCACCTTCATTAATCGCAAAAATTAACGTAACAATATGTAAAATTGCCATAATGCCAAGGGGTGCCCATGCAAAGCCTAGAACAATCGTCGCCCCTAATATAGGAATGCCAAGCACGGCTTCAAGACCCCCGGAAATCCACTTTAAAATTGTTGATGTTTTCAAACTGATCACCTCCCATACTAGCAATATATCAATTAGATTTCCCATAAAACATATCGTGAAGTTTGTTCAATTATTTTGTCTTTTTTAAAGCTCAAAAATAATGAGATGAAGCATAGCCTCATCTCAATATACATCTTTGTAAAGTTTTTTAAAACGGCCCCGGAGAGATTCGAACTCCCGACGCACGGTTTAGGAAACCCTTTTATGAAGTTGGACTATAACAGTTATAGTTTGTTAAATGGCGTAAAATCAAGGTTTTTCAGCGTTGGTTTTGTTTTCATCCAGTTATTTTTGGGGACATTTTAGGCTATTTGTCCCCATTATGTCCCCAATTCATAAACGAAGTAAAACCCGGTATAACAATGTTTATGAGCGGTTCATTTTATGTTATGTCCCCAATTTATAAAAGCCTCCTTGCACCTTCCAGCCATAAACGTTCCCGCTGTGTCACACAATACATATACCTTTGCGCTATTTTTTCATATGTTTTCCAGTGCATGCCTTTGGGCTTATCCGGCGGGTAAAAGGCAGTAGGGTCATATTCAGCCCCTAATCGCTTACATAACTTCCTTAATTGGTCATGATAGTAACCCATGTCCCCGGAAAGTTGGCTGCTTCTGTAATTCAATTCATGGCATGATCTGCATGCAAAATATTTTCCCTTTAAATAAAGAATGGCTGCTCTTTTATTACAGGCAGGGCATAGAAACCACTTTCTAAGGCCATAGCCCGTTTTAGTGGAATCCAAATAAACGTTTGTTCTTATTGGTTCATCATTCACCTTGTATGCAAGGATGATATAATCTTTTTTGACAATCAAGCTAATGGAGCCTGTTTCCTCACCTTTTTCATTGCTCCATGTTAAGGTAAGAGCGGCGCCCGCCAATAACATATTTTCCCGCTGTAATTTCCTAATATCAATACTCCGGCAATGTTCCACTGCTGTTTTCCCTTTTGCTGCACCGCTTCCATAAAGGCCGCTACCATAACCACCCATTTGTACCACCTCCAAATGAAAATTTTTTTGCGCTATGTTTATGCAGCCGTTGCAACCTTTCTTTGTTCCGTTTTGTAAATATCCCTAAATGATAAGGGAATTCCATGCAACGTTTTTGCAACGAAAACCCCTTAACCCCTTGATACATAAGGCTTTAAAGAGGGTTGCAACGTTGCTATAAAAAGGTTGCATTTGCACCCGTTTTTGCACCCTTTTATGCATCATTTGTAGGTAATTTACCTTTAAAATGCAGGTTTATAGTCTGCATAATGTCAAAATACCGCTCATAATCCGACTTTTTCAGTATGGAAAAGTAGGTCAATGCTTCATCAAAGGCTATCCACCAATTAAGTTCATGCTTTTCATAAAAAGATTCATGGTCCATAAATGCTGCATCAATAAAAAGCTGTTCTTTATTCGTTTGAGTAACTTCCAATATTCGGACGTAGTTGCTTAATGATTCCTTGCGATCGTCGTCTATAACAACCTGCATGATAAGCCATTCCAGCCCGTTCACACCCTGTTTCAGCTTATCGGCTATGATGTCATTTTCCATTTTGAATATGGCCTCTGTGTCCTTTAAAAATTGGTTAAAGCTCCGCACCTTCATTCTATCCGCTCCCCTGAAAACTTCTCATTTTCCCGTGTACGCTGTTTTCTGCTTCTCAATATATATTTGCCCCGCTTAATCGCTTCTTTCCAAATAGCGGCATCTTTCTTCAATAGCTGCTGTATTTCATCATGGGTTAGAAAGACTGTATAGCCCTGTAGCTTTATTTCAATCAGTTTTTCCCGCATTGGATCCGCTCCCCCTAATATGTCATTTCCGATACAGAAAAAGGGCAGCCCTCTTGCTAACATTGCAAAAAGGCGATACCCTTATATTAGTTGTGTTTCACTGTTTACAGTGAAGCCTGTGCCGTTCCTGTTGCCCCAGGAGCGGCTTTCACTGTATGTACCATCAAATACCTATCAACCGTTACAATCAGCCTGTTCCGCTCTGTGACCAATTCGGACACGTTTAATCCCTCGGCTGAAAATTCCTCAATTTCCTCATTGATTGCCACGATCTCGCCAATAAGAAGATTCATTCTTTCTTCATTCATGATCTTTAACCTCTACCACGTTACTTTCATTTAATAAGCCAGCCGCTTCCAGTATCCTAATAAACAGCCAGTAACCCCGCATACCTTCAAAGAACCCTTTAATATACATATCATCCATATCATGATTTTCCGGGAGTGTAATACCATAGGATGCCTTTTGAAAGTCTATAAAAAGGTTTCTGCCGTTTGATGTTAATTCATCATAAAGTTTTTGTAAGTCCCCATTAATTACCGTGTGAAAGGTCCGTAATATAGCATCCATTGTGCCGCTGGGTAAGTCCATTTCTTTTTCTTGAATAAACTTCAAAAGGTATTCCATTTTACATGCTTTTGCTGTTGTCATTTTTCATTGCCCCTTCATCTAAAATATTTTTGGTTCATTGCCTGTTTGTATTGCATTAACCGCCGCCATCTGTTTTTTCTCCTGGAAGTAAATAGAGGGAGCTTTCCCGCTGCATTTACCTTGCTTAAAAAATAATGAAGCCGCCTTATTTTTTCTTTCTCCCTTGCTTCCTCTGCTGCTGTTAGATTGAACATGATCTCACCCCTTTCAAATGCCTGATTTCAGCGTTTCCCTAATAAGGTAATAGAAATGATGATATATATAATTCCCGCTTGTTTTAGGGGAAATAAAGACGCTTTGGAAGCCATACCGCATTTCAAACGCCTTTAAGGATGCAAGCAGGGCTTTTGCGTTGTATTGGCTTTTGTATTGGCCGGTAATGATATTTTGGTACCCGTCCGCTTCTTCAACCAGTAACAGGAATTTTGAACGCTGGGAGCGGATTAATTCATTTTCAAAGCGGATCCGCTCTTTTATGGTGCTTGCCAGCTCGTCCACGCTGTTTTTCCGCTCAATAGCCGCCGGGAAGTATAAAGGCCTTGGAATGTTTAAAACCTCGTTAGCGGGAATATAGGCAGCATAGTCGCCATATTCTAATTTTCTAGTTTTGTAGGATATGCCTTTACGATTAAAGTAATCGGTAATGTGTTTGTTCTGCTGCTCCCGGGTATCTATCAAAATAACGATGGAAGAAAGCAGCTCTTTCATTTCCTTGTCTGTAAAGTGGTATCTAATCGGTAAAGCGTTTATTTTCTTTCCCTCCGCTTCCGCTCGATGTAATCAAAATATCCCTTTGCCTTTAGCAGGACGTACTCAAATGTGGACCCGCTGCATATCACCTTTACGCTTATGGCTCTGTGCCTGCCTTTTTGGTAAGTTTCCCGCCACGCCTCCCACTGGCTGCCTATCTGTTCGATATAGACCATGCTATTTTTGCTTAAAGAGCGGGTATACACTTTGCCAGTAAGTCCAATCATAAAGCCGGCTTTTTTGGCCTTTATGTCCCTGTTTAAGGCTTCCAATATTACGTCCTTATTTTCCCTTATCTTCTCTTTAAGGGAAGCGGGAAGGTGTTTGCTGTCAGTTATTCGGATATGTTCATCCTCGGCCAATAGGTCACACCCTGCCCGATTCACTCCATCTATGATTTTCACGATCTCCATTTAAATAAGCTCGCTTCCATCATCATTTTTATTTTCATATCCTAGAAATTCATCCCTACTATTCCTAGAATTAGTTGAACCCTTGCTGTCATTGGGTTTAAAGTAGGTTTCTTGCTGTTTCCTATTAATCCTAGTATTCCTAGAATTGATTTTTTCGCTATCATTATTTAATTCTAGGGAATGTAGGTTATTAGTAGGGTCCTTTTCTTGATTGCTCGTAATCCTTGATATATCAACGCTTTGGCCATTTCTAGGAATACTAGGAATTGTAGGCATAGGGTTTAATAATAAATCATAACTTTTTCGGCCTCTTCCTTTTGTGTTACGATCAATCTTTTTAATGTAATTCCTTTGCTCTAGTTCATTAATGGCCATATCGTACCTTGAAGCGGTTTTGAATCTTCCTCTTGTTCCTTGCCAGGCGTCTTGCTTTGAATATTTTTGCTTCCCATTTTGAACAAGGTATTTTAAAAGATGTTTTGCGTCCTCGGCCGTTTCATCTATGGCCATTACTCCATAGGCTTCTTTTGCATGTTCAATAAAGTAATCAAGCAAAAGACAGGCTCTTAATAATGATTCCCGGCCAATTTCAGTTGGAATTTTGCTTATATCCGGGTTTCCAGGGGATAGGCTGCCTATGTGTTCTGATACATGTAATAGCCCGCTTATCCTTATTATTTGCCCCGCCAGTTTTCCACCCCATTCCTTCATATCCGCTAGCCGCTCACCATCTTTGAACATGGATTCTAAATGCTGCCTTAAGTCCAATTGAACTTTATGAGCGGATTGGCTAAACGTCAATTTGACGGGTTCCCCTGTTTGTAGCTGCATCATTGTTTTGATATTGGTTAAGTATTGGTTCTTAATCTCATTCGGTATAGATTCCGGGTCAATTTTTCGGTATCCCACAATAGAAGGGGGGAAAGAATATAAAAACCGCTGCATAAGCCCCCGTTCATCAAAGGAAGGCGGGACATCCCGGACAACCTCTGGCTGTACAAACAGGCCAATAGTCAAGCATGGTTCATTTAAAAGAATTGGTTCCCTGCCTATCCGATCAATGGGGGTATAGTCTCCTGTGTGGCCGTTTAAATAGATTTCAATATTCGCCCTGCCGTCGCTGGAATAACGGCCAGCCATGTTGCTGAAAACCCCGCCGCCCTCTGCCGATAAAACCGCTATTCGTTCATTGTTTTCTGCCATCAATACACCCAATTTCTCCGCTGTTACATCACCGGTAATGAAACGGGGGATGGTCAAAATTTCTTCACTGTCTATTTCTGCATTAAGAGTGGTAATTTCACTTAATATGGCGTTGTCTCCATTTTTGGCATAGTCCTTTTCCAATTGTTCTACTCTTTTTCTTTTCGCCTTCAATGTGGCTCTTTGCTCCGATACAAGGGGTTCCATCCGCTCCCGCTCTTCTTTTTCATAAGCGGTAATAGGTTCCTGTAATGCCTTGAAAACAGAACTTTTTCGATTGCCTGGGGGTAATGCTAAAATAGTGTAAGTATTTAATGATTCTTTCCATTCCGGCGTAATGCTCACATAAAACTTTTTTGTAAGAGCGGTTGATAAAATTGCAATAGCCCCTATGGCTGCCGCATCTATTGGCGTTTGTGTTGATTCTGCCACACCTTCCACATAAGCCCTTAACCAATTGGGGAATATGGAAGAGGGGAAAGGAGGCAGTGATTTTTCATCAAAAGGGATAGGCGGCTCCCATTCTGTTTCAGCGCTGTTGTTTAGCTTCTTTTGCTGAGTGGCTACACCGGGAGTATCTATATGTACGCCCAATGTCTTTTGAATCTCTTCCTTTGAAAAATGCTTTGACAATAATTCAGCGTTTGATTGATTCATGTATGGTATCACCAACTTTTCAAGTCCATTGTTTCAGAAATTGTTCCGCTTCTTTTACCGCTCCAAATTGTGTAATAGGATTTGGGTCTATTAAACAATCAAGCCAGTATTCTATTTGCTGCAAAGAGTGGTAAAGCTCGCCAATCCGCTCCATATCCTCGATTGTTTTAATGGCTGTTAGCTGCTTTTTTAAGTAGGTTTCCAGCCGTCTTAATGCCTCTATGTTCTCATTAACTTTGTTATCTAAGGCTTTAGATATGGCCAGCAGCTCCTGCTGCTCGGCTCTTTTTTTCTGCCATTCTCTCATTTGCTCACTATTGGGATTTTTCAATCCGTAATCATTCATCAATGTTTGAATGGCTTCTTTGGTGTCCAAATTGTAAGAAAGCCTTACGATGTCGATTACATCGCCCGGCTTGCCGTCATTGCAGCCGCTCCAGCACCTGAAAGTGTTTGTATCTGTGTAAACCGTAAAACTCGGGTTTCTGTCGGCATGATAGGGACAATGGATATTAAAGCGGGAGCGGTTTGTTTTAGCCTTTGAGAAATTGGCTCCGGCATACCGATCTAAGGCGTCCATGATAGGAACATGATGTTTGATTAAATCAATGGCCCCCATAAGTCCACCCGCTTATACTTCAATTTTCCGCAAAACTCCATATTCCTTATTGCTGACACTTTGCTGCATGGATCGCATTTCCTGCCCACTCATCCAGAGATCTAACGCCTCATTACGGAATAGAACCCTTTTTCCCGCTCTTATGCAGGGAATTTCTCCCCGTTTCGCCATTTCTAAAATAAGCCAGTAAGACACACCTATATATTGGGCTGCTTCCTTTGCCGTCATAGTTTGCCTTTCGATCATGGTTAGGCTCCTTTCCCTTGTTTATCAATAATAATTAGGTCATTTGGCGTGCAGTTAAAGAAATTACATAGAGTTTTGATTGTGTTAAAATCAATTCTTTTATTTTTTTCATGATAAATATTGGTGATTGTATTTCTTGAAATTCCCGTCACCTCCGAAAGTTGTGAAATATTTATGTTTTTCTCTGCCATTAATACCCTCAGATTGTTCCTGGTTGCCAACTTCACCACTCCTTATTTTGTTTTTATCATAATTTTGACATGTTAAGTTGTCATTTGACAAGTATAATAGCATTTATTTTATTGTTTGGCAATCAAAATGACAATTAAAGTTGTCGATTGGGTAAAAATATTGTAAGGTTGTATTAAATAATTAACATTTTGTGTAGGAAGGTGAACGTTTGTGATTAGAAATAGGCTTGCAGTTTTATTAGCGGAAAGAGGATTAAAAATTACAAGGGTAGCAAAGGATACCGGTATATCAAGGAATACCATTACGGCCACCGCTCAAAATGACAGTGAAATGATACGTTTGGAAACAATTAACACGCTATGTAAATATTTATCAATTACACCATGTGAATTTTTTGAGTACGAACCGGTTGATCTAAACTTTTCAGCTTATGTAAATAAAGTAAATCTTACTGGTAGTGTTTCTAATGATGAAATACGTATTGAAGAAATAAATATTGATTTGTTTATGGACGTAAAAGAGAGCCGAAATACTTCAAGTGTTGATTTGCATTGTTCGTTAGAGAAAGTATTTGAATTTGACCTAATACCATTCGGGGATAATATAATTCCTTTAAAAATTGAATTTGATAATGATAAAGAAAAGGAAAACTTTATTAAAGAAATTTTTAATCATATAAGTCCTTCATTTCAAAAGGATATTTATAATGACATCACAAGTGCTTTAAAAGGTGAATTAGTGAAGAAATTAAAAGAAGAGGCAAAAGATAGTTTTGTAATTGAATCTATAATGGAAAATTCATTTGGCCTAAATGAAAATATATTCGAGAATATTCAAATAGAGCTAATATCAGATGTATTTAAGCAATTTTAATTATCGTTTATTAGAAAAAAACAAGCGAAAGGGGAATAAACATGGCCGGCAGCATTGAAAAGAGGGGAAAGGATTCATACAGGTTGATAGCTTCCGGGGGAAGGGGACCCGACGGGAAGCGGATCAAGCATACAAAGACCATTAAAGCACCCAGCGATAGGGAAGCAAGAAAGGAATTGGCCAAGTTTGTAGCGGAAATTCAAAAGGGCCAGTATATTGAACCTTCTAAGCTGTCATTGGCGGAATTTGCTGCCCGTTGGGTTAGGGACTATGGGGAAAAGAATCTTTCTCCTACCACATTAAAACGGTATAGAGAATATCTTAACTCCCGTATCCTTCCGGCTATGGGACATTTAAAATTGGAACAAATAAAGCCGCTCCACCTATTAGAATTTTATAGGAACTTACAAGAGGACGGCATAAGGAAAGACGGCAAGAAAGGCGGTTTGTCTGAACAAACGATATTGCATCACCATCGCTTAATTTCTGCCATATTGGAAGCGGCCGTCAAATGGCAATTGATTGCATTGAATCCAGCTTCAAGGGTCCAACCGCCGAAAGTGAGTAAGAAAGAAATGAAGTATTATGATGAAGAACAAACGCTTAAGCTCCTGGCAGCATTGGAACATGCTGAACCTAAATATAAAGTATTGGTCACACTTGCCATTGCTACCGGATTAAGAAGGGGGGAACTCCTGGGCCTTGAATGGTCTCATATTGATTTTGAACGGAATACGATTGAAATTAAGCAATCCAGCCTGTATGTAGAGGGAAAAGGCGTCATAACCAAGACCCCAAAAAATAAAAGCTCGGAAAGAATGATCTCTGCCCCTGATTCCGTAATGGCCCTTTTGAGAGAGTATAAAAGAATTCAAAATGAAGAGCGGCTAAAATTGGGGGATATATGGCAGCATTCAGACCGCTTGTTTACTACATGGGATGGAAAACCCATGCACCCAAACACCGTGAATAATTGGTTTCCAAAGTTTTTGAGAAAGAACAAACTGGACCCGCTCCCGTTTCATGGATTGCGGCATACGGCAGCTACTTTGCTTATCGGAAAAGGTGTCCATGTAAAGACAATCAGCAATCGTTTGGGCCATGCGAATATTTCAACCACTATGGATATATACGGCCATGCCCTGCAAAGCTCAGATCAAGAGGCAGCCGATAAGATAAATGACTTTTTCACACCGGCAAATGAAAAAAGAGAACAAGCATAATGCCCGTTCTCTCGTTTTGCCATAAGCCTGTAATAGGCTTTTTATTTTTGTTTTGAAAGGGGAAAATGAGCCTAAATTTTAATGTTTGTCCCCAATTTGTCCCCATTTTTGATGTTTCACCCTAAGGCATATAACAGACCATTACAGTCTAACCGTTGGTATGAATGAGTTTATAAGCGGCCCCGGCAGGAATCGAACCTGCGACGCACGGTTTAGGAAACCGACGCTCTATCCCCTGAGCTACGGGGCCATACAAAAAAATTCGTTACACTGTAACGAATAATGTTTTTATATCATGGCGGAGGAGGAGGGATTCGAACCCCCGCGGGCCGTGAAGCCCCTGTCGGTTTTCAAGACCGATCCCTTCAGCCAGACTTGGGTACTCCTCCAAAACCAATTGTGACACGAAAAATATCATACTACAGCTTTTCAAGCTTGTCAATAAAAAATCGAGAAAAGGCAGACACGCATCTGCCTTTTTTAAAACCCAATTTTATCTTTCCCGCCCATGTAAGGCTTTAATACTTCAGGAATCTCAATTGTTCCGTCTTCCTGCTGGTAATTTTCTAAAATGGCGGCAACGGTGCGGCCGACTGCAAGGCCTGAGCCATTCAAGGTATGCACATATTCGGGCTTGCCATTCGCTTCGCGGCGGAAGCGGATGCCTGCCCGCCTAGCTTGGAAGTCTTCAAAGTTGCTGCAAGATGAAATTTCACGGTACGTATTGTAGCTTGGCAGCCATACTTCAAGATCGTATTTTTTCGCAGCCGAGAAGCCTAAATCGCCCGTACACATGCTCATGACGCGGTATGGAAGCTTTAATAACTGCAATACCTTTTCAGCGTGTGCAGTCAGTTTCTCAAGCTCTTCATAGGAATCTTCTGGCTTTACGAAACGGACAAGCTCAACTTTGTTGAATTGATGCTGCCGGATAAGCCCGCGTGTATCACGGCCTGCTGCCCCTGCTTCAGAACGGAAGCATGCACTGTATGCAGCGTAGGCAATCGGCAGCACGTCACCATTAAGAATCTCATCACGGTGATAGTTTGTGACAGGGACCTCGGCTGTCGGAATAAGAAAATAATCTTCTTCTCTAATTTTAAATGCATCTTCTTCAAACTTCGGAAGCTGTCCTGTCCCTGTCATGCTCATCCGGTTAACTAAGTACGGCGGTAATATTTCTGAATAGCCGTGTTCATCCGCATGTAAATCCATCATGAAATTAATAAGCGCACGCTCAAGCCTTGCACCCATTCCTTTGTAAAAGGCAAAACGGCTTCCTGTTACTTTCGCGGCACGTTCAAAGTCTAAAATATCAAGCGCTGCAGCTAAATCCCAATGTGGCTTTGCTTCAAAAGAAAAGGAACGGACATCACCCCATTTGCGGATTTCCACATTATCGTCTTCGTCTTTTCCAATGGGTACACTTTCATGCGGGATGTTTGGTATTTGCAGCAGCAATTCATTCAAAGCTGCCTCCACTTCTCGAAGTTCATCGTCAAACGCTTTGATCTTGTCGCCAACGTCACGCATCTTTTTAATAAATTCATCTGCCGGTTTCTTTTCGCGTTTGAGTTCCGCAATTTGTTTTGATACGTCATTCCGTTGCTTCTTCAGATTTTCCGTCTGTTGGATTAAATAACGCCTTTTTTGATCCAGTTCTTCAAATTGGCCAAGCCCGCTTAAATCTTCGCCGCGCGTTTTTAATATTTCTTTAATCTCTTTAAAATTTGTTCTTAATCGTTTAATATCCAACATATAAAAACCTCCTTAACGATTGAATTGTACCTAAAAAAACAAAAAACTCCCGCCTCTATTGATAGAGACGAGAGTTTTCTCCCGCGTTGCCACCCTACTTGCAGACCAAACAATCTGCCGCTTCATTGGATAACGGAGTGATTCCGGAAATGCTTACTCGTTTCAGCATTTCGCTCAAGGATGGATTCACATGGGCTTTTGGCCGGTTTTCAGCGGCCACCGGCTCTCTGGGCAAAAGCATCATGCTACTATTTCCTATCAAGAGGTTGTTCAAAAAGTCCAGAGGCTTGCAGGACGTGATGCTTTTAGTCAACTTCCTTTTTGAACGCACTTCAACGCTTTTTTTATATTATTTTCAATTACCAGCCGCGCTCTTGCATACGTTGGGCAGGATCTAAAGTTGAAATGTCAATTCCTTTCATTGCCGCTCCCAAATCTTTGGAAAGTTCAGCAATCAGCTCATAGTCTTGGTAATTTTCAGTAGCTTTTACGATGGCGCGTGCATATCTTTCCGGGTTGTCTGATTTAAAAATACCTGATCCAACGAAAACGCCGTCAGCACCAATTTCCATCATAAGCGCTGCATCAGCCGGCGTTGCGACACCGCCGGCTGCATAGTTGACAACAGGCAAGCGGCCAAGTTCTTTTACTTTTAGGAGCAATTCATACGGTGCTTGAAGATTTTTAGCCTCTGTCATTAATTCGTCTTCAGACATGCCGGCAACGGCGCGGATTTGTTTTTGTACGAGGCGCATATGTCTTACCGCTTCAACGATATTGCCTGTCCCAGCTTCACCTTTCGTACGAAGCATTGAAGCCCCTTCACCAACGCGCCGCAATGCTTCACCAAGGTTACGGGCACCGCATACGAATGGAGTAGCGAATTTACGCTTGTCAATATGATACTCTTCATCAGCTGGCGTCAAAACTTCACTTTCGTCGATATAATCGATTCCTAACGTCTCAAGAACACGTGCTTCGACAATATGGCCAATACGGGCTTTTGCCATAACAGGGATGGAGACTGCTTGCAACACTTCTTCGCAAATTGTCGGGTCTGCCATCCGTGCGACACCGCCGGCTGCGCGAATATCAGCAGGTACACGTTCAAGTGCCATAACAGCAATGGCACCAGCTTCCTCAGCGATTTTCGCCTGCTCCGCATTGACAACGTCCATGATAACGCCGCCTTTTTTTATTTCTTTCATTCTCGTTTTTGTGCCAAACTCTTGACTTTGAGACATGGCTATCCTCCTCCTGTGAATGAGTGATGCATTTTTCACGATCTGATTCCTTTATTTTACTAAAATTAGCTATAGATAACAAACCCTATCGCTAAAAAAGGTTTTTTACTTTTTCAGTTGTTTTATCCCATAGGTTTCCGAAGAAGCTTCCTGTGCTGCGCATGCCGAGCGTAAACCAGTTTGCTTTTTTCACTTCTTCTTTTGTCACAAGTGGTGTTGAATAAGCTTTTTCCCCGGTGATGTACCCATAATCTGATTCATTTCCTTTGTATTTTACTGATACGGTTCCAACTTTTTGCCCTTTTTTCAATGGCGCGACAAGCGCATCATTTTCAAGTTTCTTTTTATCCAATTGAAACGTTGGTTCATATTGGTCTTTTTCATTGTTTTTCATGATCATTTGAAGGGCTTCCGCAGCTTCGACTTCAACCTTTTTCTCTTTACCTTTTACAACAGGGACCGTCGTATTCTTTTTAAACTGATAGCCTTTTGGAACGACTACCTGCTTAGAGAAATTGCTGAATGCCCAGTCAAAAAGTTTGGCCGTTTCTCTAAACCGGGCAACATCTGAATTTGTTTTCATGATAACGGAAATAAAGCGCATGCCGTCTTTTTCGACAGTACCGGTAAATGAATATCCAGCTTGCTTAGTTGAACCTGTCTTTAAACCGTCAACACCAGGGTATTCTAGAACCAACCCTTTAAGCATCCAGTTCCAATTTTTCATTTTGATCGCTTTGCCTTCTTCCAACCCTTTTGTAAATTCCTTTGTTGGAATGCTCGCTGTTTCCAATACGTTAGGATGTTTTTTTAGCAATTCATAAGCCAATCGAGCTGTCGAGCGCGCGGACATCATGTTTTCTTCTGTCGCTTTACCTACAGGGTGCTTCCCAAGCAAATCTTTATTATTTAAGCCGGTTGTGTTAACAAATTTGGCGTCATCCAGCCCAAGTTCTTTCGCTTTTTCATTCATCATTTTGACAAAGTCGGCTTCTGAACCACTAACGAGTTCGGCTAATGCAATTGTAGCACCATTCGCTGAATAAATCGCCATTGCCTCATAAAGTTCTTTTACCGTGTACGTTACTTCTGTTAAAAGCGGCACATTCGATAGGTTGTTGTTTTGTGATACCTTTTGTGCGTAGTCGCTTACTTTCACTTCTTGATCCCATTTAATTTTTTTATCTTCAATCGCATCAAGAACGAGATATTCCGTCATCATTTTTGTCATACTTGCAATCGCAAGTTTTTTATCTGCTTCTTTTTCATAGAGAATTTTTCCGGACTCTGCATCAATTAAAATGGCAGCTTCCGCATTGACATCAACACTTTCCGCAGCTTGTCCTATGTTTACGGGAGAAAATAAACCAAAAAACAAAAATACGCTTAAAAGCGTAAAAATATGTAGTTTCTTCACTATGCGTACACCCCTTTGTAAAATTGCACAATTGCTATTTTAGCACATCCCCTGCAATAAAAATAGATAGAGGCGGTGCCTCTATCATGCTGAATATCGTTAAAACCCACTGGCGCCACTGAAGGTGTGGACTCCAAGCTTTTTGAACATTTTTTGTATTTTTTTACCCCGATTAACTGGCCATTTGTGGCCTTTTTGAAAAACCTCTTATAGTGAATAGTTCGGTGCTTCTTTCGTAATTTGCACATCATGAGGGTGGCTTTCTTTCAGTCCTGCATTCGTGATTTTTGTGAATAAGGCATTTTCCCTTAAATCATCAATTGATGCGGTTCCGCAATAGCCCATTCCTGCACGGAGCCCTCCGACAAGCTGGTGGATTGTATCCTCAAGCGGGCCTTTGTACGGTACCCGCCCTTCAATTCCTTCGGGAACAAGTTTCTGGTTATTTTCTTGGAAATAGCGGTCACTGCTGCCTTTTTCCATTGCAGCGACAGAGCCCATTCCGCGGTAAACTTTAAATTGCCTTCCTTGGTAAATTTCGCGTTCGCCAGGGCTTTCTTCCACCCCTGCAAGCAAGCTGCCCAGCATGACGGCATTGGCTCCTGCTGCAATTGCTTTCACGATGTCGCCGGAGTATTTGATTCCACCGTCTGCAATGATAGCTACGCCATGCTTGCGCGCTTCCGTCGCGCAGTCATACACTGCAGTGATTTGAGGCACGCCGACCCCGGCAACAACGCGCGTCGTACAAATGGATCCTGGCCCAATTCCCACTTTAACAATCGTCGCCCCGGCTTTAATTAAATCGCGGGTCGCTTCTGCTGTTGCTACGTTACCTGCAATCAGATCAAGATCAGGGTATTTCTCCCTTATTTCGCGGACTTTTTCAAGCACGCCGGCGGAATGTCCGTGTGCCGTGTCAACGACAATAACGTCAACACCTGCTTCAACAAGCTTGTCCACGCGCTGCATCGTATCTTTCGTAACACCAACTGCAGCACCTGCAAGCAGCCTGCCTTGCGAATCTTTCGCAGAGTTCGGGAATTGGATGACTTTTTCAATGTCTTTTATTGTGATTAAACCTTTTAGGATGCCGTTGTCATCAACAAGCGGGAGTTTTTCTATTTTATGCTTTTGCAAAATTTTCTCGGCTTCTTTCAGTGTCGTGCCGACAGGGGCCGTTACGAGATTGTCTTTCGTCATGACGTCGCTGATTTTAATAGAGTAATCTTCAATGAAACGCAAATCACGGTTCGTTAATATTCCAACAAGCTTTCGATCGTCATCAACAATCGGAACACCGGAAATGCGGTATTTTCCCATTAAATGCTCTGCGTCGAACACTTGGCGGTCAGGTGTTAAAAAGAAAGGATCAGTAATGACGCCACTTTCAGAACGTTTTACCCGATCCACTCGTTCAGCCTGTTGATCGATTGACATGTTTTTATGAATGATTCCAAGACCGCCCTGGCGAGCGATGGCAATCGCCATTTTTGCTTCCGTCACTGTGTCCATTCCTGCACTTAAAATAGGAATATTTAACTGCAATTTTTCACTTAATTTCGTTTTTACAGAAACATCGCGAGGCAATACGGATGATTTTTGCGGAATGAGCAATACATCATCAAATGTTAAACTTTCTTTTGCAAACTTGTCCTCCCACACCGTTATAAGCATCTCCTTTTCGTTTTTCTGCCTAAAAATATTATTAGTAGCTTATCAAGCGGATAAAATACTGTCAAGAAACGAACAATATGTTAGAGAATTCAATTAATTAGAGGTGTTTTCATGCAAAATGAAGATGAGATTTGGCAAAGTTTCACTTCTTTTCAGTCAACCTCTGCAGCCCAAAAATTTTTAAAGAAAAATTATGACAGGCTGGAGCTGCCTGAAGCCGATATGAAAAGCTATGACAATAGTTATGCGTTCATTTATTATATTGAGCATGGAAAAAAATATTATCATCTAGCAAGTCTTGCACCGACCGAGGTAAAGCCTGTCTTGCTTTTTTATGGCATGATCCAGCTTATCAAAGCCTGTATTTTAACAGTTGATCCGGAGTATCCCGCCACAACGGCCGTACTTGCCCATGGCGTAACGACGAGAAAACGAAAAAAAAGAGACTATTCCTTCTTGCTTGATGAAGTGAAACTTCAAAATCATGGCCTTTTAAGCCACTTTTCTGCCCACTTATTCGATGTCAATCACTTCCCGTTCGAACGCATAAACATGGAAACGCTTTTTGCAAGAATTCCTGAGATGAATGGGACGTTTGCCGAAATAAAAAAATGGAAGCCGTTATTGGAAATTCAAGTCGAAAAGAATTCCTTAACCATTTCTCCATCATTGCTTGATGAATTAAAAATGACGGAGCGGCGTTTTAGAGACTTTTTCTTGAAAAAAACATCCCTTGCTGTATCTTCTTTTGAAATGAAAAAAGATGGATTTACGTTACAATTCGATGGTTCGTTTCCTTGTTATTCCTGTCAACCATTTCTTTTTCATAAAAACGGCCAAGCTTTCATACCAAAACGAAGAGAGCTTTATTTTATTCTTGATGAAGTCATTGTCCATTATTTACTGCTTTATAATTTAAGCATGATATGCCGTTATGAAACAGAATGGTGGTATGAGCTATTTTATACGTTCGCGAGCGACGATTTGCCGTTTATCCATCAGTTTTTACACACGACGGCGACAAAAATACCTTATCTCCTATCGCTATATTTAAAGAAGAGACGGAACTAACAGCTCCGTCCCTTCCCTTATTATTCCTCTTCATTCGTTGTTGTATTATTTTCAATTTGTCCGTTTGGATGTTCTTCCGGCATGTCATTATCTCCAGTATGTTCGTCAGAATCATCGTCAATATTTACCTGTGCGACCGTGCCGACTTTTTCTCCTTCCTCCAAACGAATTAACCTTACACCTTGCGTATTTCTTCCCATTTGTGAAACACCGCTTACAGCCGTACGAATTAAAACGCCGCTTTCAGTAATGATCATGAGATCGTCTTCTTCAGATACTGTTTTTAGCGACGAGACCATTCCATTGCGTTCAGTTATATTAACCGTTTTTATTCCTCTTCCCCCGCGGCTTTGCACACGGTATTCTTCAACTGGCGTCCGTTTTCCGTAACCGTGTTCTGTTACGATCAAGACATCCTGATTATCTTGTACAATTCCCGCTCCAACTACTTCATCATTGCCATGCAGCCTAATGCCCCTGACGCCGGACGCGGTTCTCCCCATTGAACGTACGTCTTTTTCATGGAAACGAATCGCCATCCCTTTTCGTGTCCCAATGATGACATCCCTATTTCCATCCGTTAATTTAACAGCGATAAGCTCATCATCTTCACGGAAATGAATCGCAATTAATCCGCCTTTGCGAATGTTTGCGAACGCAGGCAATTCTGTCCGTTTTGTTAACCCATGCTTTGTAACAAAAAGCAAATACCAATTCTCTGTAAATTCCCTAATTGGGATAACAGCAGTAATTTTTTCATCCTTTTCAATTTGGAGGAGGTTAATAATCGGGATGCCTTTTGCCGTTCTTCCGAAATCAGGAATTTCATAGCCTTTTAATCGATAGACTTTTCCTTTATTCGTGAAAAACAGTACAGTGTCATGTGTTAGTGTTGTGAACAAATGCTCAACAAAATCGCCCTCATTCGTTCCCATACCTTGGACACCCCGTCCGCCTCTTCTTTGGCTGCGGTACGTGTCAATTGGCAAACGCTTAATATACCCATTGTGCGTTAACGAAATAATAATATTCTGCTTCGGAATTAAATCCTCATCTTCAATTAAATTAAAGCCTGCTTCAATCGAAGTCCGGCGTTCGTCGGCAAATTTCTCTTTCACTTCTGTTAGTTCTTCGCGAATTATGTCGAGTACTTTTTCCTCATCTGCCAAAATTGCTTTCAGTTCCGCAATTCGCGCCACCAATTCCTTATATTCATTTTCAATTTTGTCGCGTTCAAGGCCTGTGAGGCGCTGCAAACGCATGTCAAGAATCGCTTGCGCCTGTTCGTGGCTAAGAGAAAATTGGGCCATTAAGCCTTCCCTTGCAATATCTGTCGTTTCTGAACCACGGATTAATGCGATCACTTCGTCTAAATGATCAAGTGCAATTCGCAATCCTTCAAGAATATGGGCTCTTGCCTCAGCGCGGTTTAATTCAAACTGTGTTCTTCTGCGAATCACGATCTTTTGATGCTCTAAATAGTGATAGAGACATTCTTTTAAAGAAAGGACTTTCGGCCGCCCGTCAACAAGCGCAAGCAAATTGATCCCGAAGCTTGTTTGCATTGCGGTCTGTCTGTATAAATTATTCAACAGCACATTCGCATTTGTATCCCTGCGTACTTCAATAACGATGCGCATTCCATTTCTGTCTGACTCATCTGCTAAATGGGTAATCCCATCAATCCGTTTATCCCGGACCAATTCAGCAATTTTCTCAACAAGTTTCGCCTTATTTACTTGGTAGGGAAGTTCACTTACGATAATCGTTTTCGTACCGTTATCATGTTCAACTATCTCTGCTTCTGCCTGAATGACAATTGAACCTCTACCGGTTTCATACGCTTTTCTAATTCCTTCACGGCCTAAGATTTTTCCGGCGGTCGGAAAATCCGGCCCTGGAATAATATTCATCAATTCCGGCAAACTAATTTCAGGATTGGTGCTTAACGCAAGCACGCCGTCAATGACTTCACCCAGATGATGTGGAGGGATATTGGTCGCCATGCCGACTGCAATCCCTGAAGCGCCGTTGACGAGAAGGTTTGGAAAACGCGAAGGCAGTACGACAGGCTCCCGTTCAGAACCATCGTAGTTGTCTTGAAAATCAATCGTGTCTTTATTGATATCACGGACCATTTCCATTGCTATTTTTGACATGCGGGCTTCTGTATAACGCATAGCAGCAGCGGAATCGCCGTCAACTGAGCCAAAGTTGCCGTGTCCATCAACTAGCATGTATCGGTAGTTAAAGTCCTGCGCCATACGTACCATTGATTCATAGACAGGGGAATCACCGTGCGGATGGTATTTACCGATAACATCCCCAACAATTCTAGCTGATTTTTTATGTGGTTTATCAGCGGTCATTCCAAGTTCATTCATTGCATACAAAATCCGTCTATGCACAGGTTTCAAGCCATCACGGACATCAGGTAAAGCCCGGCTGACAATAACGCTCATCGCATAATCCAAAAACGATGTCCGCATTTCTTGACTTATATTAACTTCTTCAACTCTTTGATTTTCCATTTCGGACATAGATCATTACCTCCGTCTTTACTTGAAAAGTTGGAAAAACAGTGACATTAAAAGAAACACGACCTCACCAAGCATAGACAAAAGTCTTCAGTCGCATGTTCATTAAAAATTAATTTTTTTCGCTCTATATATCTAAATTTTTAACATACTGGGCATTTTCTTGAATAAAGTCCCGTCTCGGTTCAACTTTATCGCCCATTAAAATGTCAAAGATTTCATCGGCTTCAATGGCATCTTCAAGACTTACTTGCAGCGAAGTTCTTGATTCGGGATCCATCGTTGTTTCCCATAGCTGATTGGCATCCATTTCCCCCAAACCTTTGTATCGCTGAATGTCGGGCTTAGGACGTTCGCCAAGTTCAGCCAGAATTTGATCCCGTGCACGGTCGCTGTATGCGTAGCGAACTGTTTTTCCCTGTTTGATTTTGTAAAGCGGCGGCTGGGCAATGTAAATATATCCTTTTTCAAGAAGCGGGCGCATATACCGGTAAAAGAATGTCAATAATAAAGTTCGAATGTGGGCGCCGTCAACATCCGCATCTGTCATAATAAAAATTTTATGGTAACGCGCCTTATCGATATCAAAGTCTTCTCCGATTCCTGTGCCGATCGCGGTAATAATCATGCGAATTTCATTGTTTGACAAAATTTTATCTAGCCGTGCTTTTTCGACATTGAGAATCTTACCCCTTAAAGGCAAAATCGCCTGAAAATGCCGATCTCTTCCTGATTTTGCGGATCCACCCGCAGAATCACCCTCAACAATATACAGCTCCGAAATCGACGCATCTCTGGACGAGCAGTCCGCTAATTTTCCCGGCAACGAACTTACTTCAAGCGCACTTTTTCTGCGTGTCAGTTCCCTGGCTTTTTTGGCTGCCAGCCGCGCCCTTGAAGCCATCAAGCCTTTTTCGACAATTTGTTTGGCAACTTGGGGATTTTCCATTAAAAATTTGGAAAAATCTTCGTTGAAAAGAGATTCTGTAATTGTCCTCGCATCTGTGTTCCCAAGCTTTGTTTTCGTTTGTCCTTCAAATTGCGGATCGGGATGTTTAATCGAAATAATGGCAGTCAGCCCTTCACGGACATCATCGCCCAAAAGGTTTGCATCGTTGTCTTTAAAGAGATTATTTTTCCGCGCATAGTCGTTAATCACCCTTGTTAAGGCTGTTTTAAATCCAGACTCATGGGTTCCACCTTCATGGGTCTTAATGTTATTCGCAAAGGAATAGATATTGCTTACAAACCCTTCGTTGTACTGCAGCGCTATTTCCAAGGAAATACCGTCTTTTTCCGCTTCAATAAAAATCGGCTCTTCATGAAGAACTTCACGTGACCGGTTTAAATGCTTCACATAAGATTTAATGCCGCCTTCATAGTGAAACTCGAGTTCTTTTCCTTCTCCACGCTTATCAATTAAAACCATTTTTAATCCGCGATTTAAAAAGGCGAGCTCTCGTATTCTGCTTTTCAGCATTTCAAAGTCATACTCAACCGTTTCGCTGAAAATTTCTGGATCAGGCTTAAAATGGATCTTTGTTCCTGTGCGGTCTGAATCTCCGATAACTTGTAATTCTCCTTGCGGAATGCCGCGGCTGAACTTTTCATAATAAATATGTCCATCGCGGTGAATCGTTACTTCAAGGATGCTTGAAAGCGCATTGACGACCGAAGCACCTACACCGTGCAATCCGCCGGATACTTTATAACCGCCGCCGCCGAATTTTCCTCCGGCATGCAACACTGTAAAAATAACTTCAACAGCTGGTTTTCCCACTTTTTCCTGAATTCCGACAGGGATGCCGCGCCCATTATCTTCAACGACAATGCTGTTGTCTTCCTCAACAGTCACAATAATTTCATCACAGTAGCCTGCCAATGCTTCGTCAATACTGTTATCAACAATTTCCCAAACGAGATGATGGAGGCCGCGTACACTCGTTGATCCGATATACATTCCTGGACGTTTTCTTACTGCCTCTAAACCTTCAAGCACTTCAATTTGATGTTCATCATAGGTTTGATCTAATCGTTGTTCTAATGACATTCTACCACCCACATTTCCGTTTAATCCGTATCAAAAAGGTTGTTTCACTCTATTAGTCATTCACGACTTCCTCGATATATTCAGCAAATTGGGATTCTATGGAAGCCTGTGCCCTTCGTTTTAAAGTTAGTGAAGAAAGCGGCGATAAATAGAGGGTATCGTTCGTCACGACGATGGACTTAGTTAAATTTTTCCCGATATCGACAAGCTTTTCTTTCTCCTTAAATCGTTTCACACAGTCGTTCAGATTGTCAGAGAGCTGCCAATCAAGAATTGCGACAACATCGTTTGCACGAATGACAACGTCTTCGCCTAAGTGGATAAACAATGTGCCTCACCTCATTCCATCTTATAAATTTCCCCTTGCACCACTTTGTAACGCGCCGCTTTTTGCAATGTGTCATGATAAATCCCGCTTACACTCGTCGTTGTTACGAATGTTTGTACTTTTCCTTGGATCGCGTTCAATAAATGGGATTGCCTGTTGTCGTCAAGCTCTGATAAAACATCGTCCAAAAGCAAAAGGGGGTACTCGCCGACCTCTTCTTTCATACATTCAATTTCAGCGAGTTTTACCGACAAGGCTGTTGTGCGCTGCTGTCCTTGTGAGCCAAACGTTTGCACATCTTTTCCGTTAACATAAAAACTGAGATCATCGCGGTGTGGCCCAGCAAGTGTCATACCGCGTTCAATCTCTCTATCTTTTATTTTATCAAACTTTAGTTCATACGCTTCTATTATTTTCGACAAGTTCGCTTGTTCTGATACCTCTACAGATGGAAGATAGCGTAATTTGAGCACTTCTTCACCCTGGCTGATCTTGTGATGAATTGGCGCAGCCCATTCTTGAAGCTTTCCTATGAACTTCAAACGCCTTTCAACAATTTTTACCGCTAATTCAATTAAGTTTCCGGTTAAGATTTCAAGCATGATGAACCGTTCATTTTCCTTCATGCGCTGCAAATCTTTTAATAAAGCATTTCGCTGCTGCAACATTTTTTGGTATTGCCCTAAATCATGTATATAAACAGGCTGAATTTGGCCGATTTCCATATCAAGAAATCGCCGCCTTACGCCTGGGTTTCCCTTTACAATGTTTAAATCTTCCGGTGCAAACATAACGACATTAAGCGCGCCGACGTAGTCGCTAAGTTTCCTTTGCTCCAGGGAATTTAGCTTTGCTTTTTTCCCCTGTTCAGAAATGACGATTTCCAAGGAGAGAGGTCCGCTTTTTTTTTCCACTGTCCCTTTTATTTTAGCATATTTTTCATCCCAACGAATGAGTTCCTTATCTTTCTGTGTCCGGTGTCCCTTCGTCATCGCCAGCGTATAAATGGCTTCCATCATGTTCGTTTTTCCTTGTGCATTCTCGCCGAGGAAGACATTGACATGATGATCAAACGAGATGTCGGCCTTTTTATAATTGCGGTAGTTTGTTAGTTGAATTGAGTTTAGATGCACCGTTGGACCTCCATTCAGCTTGTGACGATGTATTCGCCATATCCGTCAATCGAAATATGATCCCCAACGTAAAGCTTGCGTCCCCGCCTTGATTCTTCCTCACCATTTACCAACACTTTATTTTCTTGCAAAAACCATTTTGCCGTTCCACCTGAATCGATGATTCCCGCTAATTTGAGAAGCTGTCCCAATGTAATGAATTCATTTTGGATGTTTATTTCACTTTTCATTTTGCCCACTTCCTTACTATATCTAATTTTAACATAGAAAAGAAAAAAGCTATCGGTTTATGATTACCAATAGCATGTAAATAAAAACCGTTTTTGTTTTGAAGGGTAGAGGTGAGAAGTTGGATTTGATAAATTGGCGAACTGCTAAAATGTCCGGACAGGGAGGATAAGCTGCAAAATTGAGCTGTCATCAACAGGGCGGATTAGGAATGGGCGCATTGCCCCTGTAAAATCGATAATGATACTTGTCGCATCGATTGTTCGAAGTGCGTCTATCATATATTTTGCACTGAATGAAATTTTTAATTCTTCGCCATCGAATGAGTCTGCTTCAATTTGTTCAAATACTTTTCCAACTTCCGGGGAATTTGAGGATATTTCCATCGTTTTATCATCTAAATTTACTAGTTTTACAACGTTGTTCCGTCCTTCTCTCGCTAAAAGCGAAGCCCGTTCAATGGCTTGCAAAAACTGCTTCGTCGCCACAACAATGCTCGTTTTGCTTTCAGTTGGGATTAATTTAGACGTATCAGGATAATTGCCGTCAAGCAGCCTTGAGTAGAACAGAGTGTGTTTAGCTTTAAATAAAATTTGATTTTCTGTAACGACAACATCGATCCAATCCGTATGGTCATCAATAATTTTTGAAAGTTCGTTTAGGCTTTTGCCAGGAATAATCACATTTGAAAATGAAAGCGTATCAGAAGCACCTTCAATCGTTACATGTCTCAACGCAAGCCGATGGCTGTCTGTTGCCACAGATTCAATCTTTCCATTTTTAAAACTCCAGTTGACGCCAGTTAATACAGGACGTGTTTCAGAAGTTGATACGGCAAAAACAGTTTGCCGAATAATATGTTTAAGAAGCTGTGCGTCAATTTGAAACGAATTTTGTTCTTCAATAAGCGGAAGCCTCGGATATTCCTCTGGATCAAGTCCGTTTAAATTAAATTCTGACTGGCCTGATTTTATTTTCGTCGAAAATCGATCCATTACCTCTAATTCAACAGTATCCGCAGGTAATTTTCTAATAATTTCAGAGAAAAAACGTGCTTGCAATACTACGCTTCCAGGCTGGTGCAGCTCAATGTATTGTTCATCATTCTCTTCGAGTGGAACAAACCGTTCGATAGAGATGTCTGAGTCGCTCCCTGTTAGACGAACGCCTTCTTCATCTGCTTCCATTTTTATTCCAGTTAAAATCGGGATGGTTGTTCTTGAAGAAACGGCTTTTAAAACATCTTGCACAGCTTCTATTAATCTTTGGCGATCAATCGAAAGATGCATAGGTACCCTCCTTATATTTAAAACAAAAAAATGGACGATCATGTATTAATATTTACTCAACTTTCGCAGACTGAAACAGGCAGATATACCTTGATATAATTAGGTAAGCCTGCAATCCA